>JBGPNP010000290.1:0-3947 GCA_041487575.1 Gaiellaceae bacterium
ATCCCTTCCATGCGGGCGCCGTTCGCCATGATCAGGCCGGGGTAGATCCCTTCGAGCGAGCCCTTGGAGACGACGATCGCGACCTTCTCGATCGTCTTCGGCGCCGCCGGGGCGAGTCGCGGCTCTGCGAGCATTTGAGTCATCGCTTTCACACTCCTTTCTGGTGGGTCGGCCGGTAACGTCGCCGGTGAACGTTGCCGGCCGATCCACTTAGATGCAGCCTCGCGGCTTGGGGATGCCGCCGATCTTGGCAGCGAGCTTGGCCGGGCCCTTCGGGAAGAGCTCGTAGAGCTCCTTGATCGACACCCCGGAGACCTTGCCGAGGGTGCGAATCGAGGGCGCGGAGCCGGTCTCGAGGTAGGTCTTGCGCATGAAGTTCACGACCTGCCAGTGCCGATCCGTCAGGTGGTCGATCCCGTTCTCGCGGGCGATCTCCTCGGCCATCTGCTCGTTCCACTGCTCCGGCTGCTGCAGGAAGCCTTCCGCGTCGACCTCGACGGTTGCGCCCGCGAGCGTCAGCGTCGTCATTGCGGTCCTCCTTCCGTCATTCCCACCGAAGTAGGCGTCTTGCCGGTCAAATGCATCTGCGAGCTGATCCCCGGGACGTCGCGGCCGGGGAGGAGCACGTGCCAGTAGAGCCACTGGAACATGAGCTTCGCCATGTGGTTCAGCCGCGACTCGTGCAAGAGCGGGAGCGGCCCGAGGTGCGGCCCGGGGAACCTGCCGGGCAGGGGCTCGATCTCGTAGTTGAAGTCGATCAGGAGCGCCTTGTGGAAGCCGGTCTCGATGAAGCAGTTCGCGTGCCCGTCGTAGGAGGCGTCGAGCTGCTCGCCGGCGAGGAAGCGGCGGACGTTCTCCACGAGCGTCTCCCCCTCGAAGTGCGTCACCGAGCCCGCTTTCGAGGTGGGCACGTTCCCGGCGTCGCCGATCACGAAGACGCTCGGCGCGGCCTTCGACTGGAGCGTGTGCGGGTCGGACGGGACGAAGCCGAGCTCGTCCCCGAGCCCCGGTGAGCGGCCGACGTACTCCGCGCCGCCGTGGAGCGGGATCGTGACCAGGAGGTCGAACGGGACCTCGCGCTCGTCCCAGCTGACCAGCTTTCCGCTCTCCCCGTCCACCCTGCCGGTTGCGAACTCCGTCTCGAGTCGAACGCCCTTCTCCTCGAGCAGCCCCGCCAGCATCTTCGCCGCGACCGGCTTCGTGAACGCGGCGTCGAGCGGCGTCACGTACGTGAGCTCGACGTTCTCGCGGACGCCGCGCTCGCGCAGGTACCAGTCGGCGAGGAAGCAGAACTCGAGCGGCGCGACCGGGCACTTGATCGGCATGTCGACCAGGTTCACGACTAGCTTGCCCCGGTCGAAGCTGCGCAGCGCGTCGCGCAAGGCGGTCGCTCCCTCGAGCGAGTAGAAGGTGAAGACACTCTCGCCCCAGCCGGCGCCGGTCATCCCTTCCGTCTCTTCCGGCAGGAGCGACGCGCCCGTCGCGATCACGAGCACGTCGTACGGGAGCGCCGTCCCGTCCGCGAGGTACACGGCGTTCTCGGCGGTCTCGACGCGATCGACCGCCGCGACGCGGAACTTGACGCCCCCGTGGAGCTGCTCGTGGCGCGGCCGCACGATCTCGTCCGGCTCGGCGAGGCCGAAGGGAACGAAGAGAAGGCCGGGCTGGTAGACGTGCCGGTCGTCGCGATCGACGACCAAGATCTCGGCCGCGTCGCCGTAGAGACGGTGCAGCCGGTTGGCGGTCAGAGTGCCGCCGGTGCCCGCGCCGAGGATGACGATTCGTTGTGCCATGGTGATCTCCAGCCGATGATGCTCGACGCCTTTCGCGCCGCCATCGGGGTCAGGCCGTACTCGCCTTGCGGGAAATCCCTGGAGCGGCGCCGGTACTTCTCGCGCGAATGATCAGCGCTCCCGCCGATGCCGCGCGAGCTCGCACGCGCGATGCTGGGCGGGACAAGAGGAGGTGCTCGACGAGTCGCAAGGTGCTGTGGCCGATCCTCATGATCGGGCTCGCGCTCGTGATCGCGCCCCTGGCGATGTCGCTGCCGAAGAAGGCAAACGCCGGCGAGCGGATGCTGAACGGCTTCCAGCCGATCATGCAGCCCGACTCGGTCAAGACGACCGCCCGCTACCACTACGACGTCTTCGCCCCGCTGGGCGGGGTCGTCCAGCTCATGACCGCGCAGAACGTGCAGAGGTTCCAGGGCTACGCCCAGGGCCTCCAGGGCATGCAGACGGACGCTGCGAAGCTCGTCCCCATGCTGGCCCAGGCGCTGAACATGACGCCTGCCCAGGTCCAGCAGTACATGAAGACTCAGCTTCCGGCGATGTCGGCGATGCTCCAGAGCCTGCCGCAGATGCAGCAGGACTTCGGCGGCCTGCTCGCCGTCATGAAGCAGAACGTCGGGATCTTCCAGCAGGTGCCGGGCGGACTCCAGCATTACAAGCCGCTCGTCGACACGATGCAGGGCAACGTGACGAACTACGAGCAGGTGAACAGCCTGCCGTCTTTCCGGCTGTTCGCATGGTTCTTCATCGTCCCCGGCGCGCTGCTCATCCTGCTCTCCGGCTGGGGCCTCGTCTCCGGCCGGGGCGCGCGCTTCACGCTGCACGGAGCCCGGCCGTCGCCGATTCACTAGCGACCACGTGCTCGAGGCGGAAGAGGCCCTGGCGTCAGGGCCTCTTCCATTCGTGCGCCACTGCGATTCCGAGCACGACGACGACGGCGCCGACGGGCTCGTTCCACGTCACGCGCTCGTGGAGGGCGACGACTCCGAGGACTGTGGAGAAGAGCGGGATCACGTAGGTGACGGTGGAGGCCACCGTCGGCCCGGCCGCCCGGATGATGCCGTAGTTGAGGACGTACCCGAGGCCCGTGCCGAGCACGCCGAGCGCGACGACGCCGGCGACGCCGGCGAGGGGGAACGCCCGTGGCGCCCCGGAGACGAACGGAGTGACGAGGGCGAGTTGCACGGTGGCGCAGGCGAGCTGGCCGGTCGAGAGCGTGACGGCTGAGTAGCCGAGCGGCGAGAGGTGCCTGCGGATGTAGGGGAAGCCGACGCCGTAGCAGGCGGCGGCGCCGAACGCGGCCAGATGCCCGAGCGCCGCGTCGCCGCCGAGCCCCGCCCACGGGCTGAGGACCACGGCCGCCCCGACGAATCCCAGGACGAGGCCGCCGACTCGGCGAGGCGTTGGGCGCTCCTCGGGAAGGGCGAGCAGGACGACGAACAGGACGAGCAGCGGCGTGGTCGCGTTCCAGATCCCGGCGACGATGGAGGAAACCCGAGTCTCGGCCCACGCGAAGAGGCTGAAGGGAAGGCTGTTGACGAGGAGCGCGGTCACGGCGAGGTGCAGCCAGGCGCGGGGAGAGCGAGGCAGCGAGGCGCGTGAGACGGCGAGCACGGCGAGCAGGAAGACCGCGCCGAGGACGATGCGGCCGAAGGAGACCCAGAGCGGCGCGAAGTCCTCGACTCCGACCTTGATGAAGAGGAAGCTGCACCCCCAGGTCGCCGACAGCAGCACGAACTGCGCCTGCCACGGCACGCGTGGCGAGCCGGTCTCCCGATGTCGTGGCCCTGGCACGCACTTCTCTAACGCCGAGGGCAGCGAAGGCGTGAGACGGGAGTGGCTAGAGGCCCTGCGCGCGTCGTTGGCGCGAGGAACGGCGGCATACACTTCGCGAGAAAGAGGCTGGCACGGAGGTACGACGCGAAACAGGCACGGTGACGGCAATCGCTTCGTGGAGGCGGTTGCTGTTACTGGTACTGGCCGTGGCTACGACGGGTCTGGCCGGCCTGGGCCCGGTCGTCGGGCTGGGAGAGACGGGCGGACGTCAGGCACAGGCGAGCGCTCCGGCGGACGTCGCGAAGTCGATTGCCAGCCCGGCGTCCGCTTCGAGCGGCGGGACGATCCGTCTCCTCTTCGCCGGCGACGTCATGCTCGGGC
>JBGPNP010000291.1:0-3921 GCA_041487575.1 Gaiellaceae bacterium
CCACCTCTGCGAGCTCCTCGCCCTCTCGGCGAGCTCGCCGTTCTGGCGCGGCCAGCCGACCGGGCTCGCCTCGAGTCGCCAGATCGTCTTCGCGGCCATGCCCCGCACCGGCCCGCCGCCGCAGTTTCGCGACTACGCGGACTACGCCGAGCTCGTCGGGCAGCTCGAGCGGACCGGCTGCATCCCCGACTACACGCACATCTGGTGGGACGTGCGCCCGCACCCCCGCTTCGGGACGATCGAGGTGCGCGTCATGGACGCGGTCACCCGCGTGGAGGACACCGTCGCGCTCGCCGCCTACGTGCAGACGCTCGTCAAGTACTACTCGGACCTCTTCGACGAGGGGCGGGAGCTGCCGTCCTACCATCGCCTCCTCGTTGCCGAGAACAAGTGGCTCGCGACCCGCTACGGACTCGAGGCGCCGGTCATGGACCTCCAGACGGGACGGCGGAACCGCGTCCCCGTGGCTCAGCTCATCCGGCGGACTCTCCGCGACCTCGAGCCGCACGCGCGCGAGCTCGGATCGGAGCGCGAGCTCGAGGCAGTGCGCGGGATCCTCGCCCGCGGGAACGGGGCCGACCGCCAGCTCCGCGTCTGGAACGCCAACAGGGACGTCCTCGAGGTCACGGCCGACGTCGCCGACCTGACCGAAGGACCGGCGTGATCGCCGCCGGCGAGCGCGCGCCCGACGTGACGGTCTGGCGCACGACGAAGGAACGGGTCACGACGGGCCAGCTCTCCCAGGAGGGCCCCTACATCCTTCTCTTCTACATCTTCGACTGGACGAGCACCTGAACGGACGAGGTCGTCCTCCTGCGGGACAGGAGGAAGGAGTTCGAGGAGGCGGGCGTCAAGGTCTACCCGATCTCGCGCGATCACCCCTGGTCGCACGTCGCCTGGAGCGAGGTGCACTCGCTCGACTACCCGCTCCTCTCCGACTGGAACGGCGACGCGGTCAGGGCCTTCGGCGTGGCGCAGGAGCTGAACGGCCTGCACGACGTCGCACTGCGCTCGGCCTTTCTCGTGGACGGAGAGGGCATGATCCGCGGAACATGGCGCTACAAGAGCTCCCAGGTTCCGGACTTCGACGAGCTCTTGGCCGCCGCCCGCTCGCTCTCGCGGCAGTCAGGCCCGTAACGTCGCCGAGTCTCTGGCGCGCGAAAAGCAAGCCAGGCAAGGACGCAGGGAGCGCCCATATTTGATGAATATGGGCGCGACTGAGGACGCGGCATGGCGCCGCTTTGCAGCCGCCAGAGGCCGGCGCACGTTGCGGGTCGGGCTGCCTACCCTAGGTTACGCCGCAGCCGCGGTCGGGGCGACCTGGCCGGCGGTCGGCTCCTTCCGCTCGGCCTTCATCTCGCTCGGCGCCTACGGCTGGGGCGAGGCGGCGGCCGGCGACCACCTCCAGTCGATCTACCGCTTCTGGCTCGTCGGCCACCAGCTCGAGCATGGCCGGGCGCCCTGGCGCGACCCCTACAGCTTCCAGCCGCTCGTCCATCCGCAGGTCGCGCTCGGCGGCTGGCCGTACGGCCTCCCCTTCTGGCCGCTCGACCGGGCCTTCGGGCCCGTCGTCGCCTGGAACACGCTCCTCCTCGCCGGCATCGTCGCCGCCGGGCTCCTCACGTTCGCGTGGCTCCGCGCGCTCGAGCTGCCCGACGTGGCGGCCTTCGCCGGCGGGCTCGCGTTCGCGGTCGCTCCCTACCGGCTCGAGCAGAGCGGGGAGCACCTGCTCGGCTGGGTCGCGATCCTCCTGCCGCTCGCCCTGCTCGGCGTCGAGCGCTCGCGGGCCGCCGCGACGTACGGCCGCTCGCACCTATGGGGACTCGCGGCCGCGCTCGCGCTCGTCTCGATCCCGCTGTCGGGGCAGGTGCACCTCGCTCTCGGGGCGATCCCGTTCGTCCTCGCCTACGCCGCCGTCCGCTTCGACCTGCTCGCCTTCCTGTGGACGGCGGCAGGCGCGGCGGCCGCGACCGGAGCCGGGCTCGCGATCCGGTACACGCTGATCGCGGGGTCACTCGAGGCCGGCGGCCGCTCGCTCGGCGAGGTGAGGCGGTTCCAGGCGGACTGGGGCGACTTCGTGAGCCGGGGTCTCCCCGCCGTGGGCGACGTCTTCGCGGGCGAGCGGTTCGTCTACATCGGCTGGCTGACGCCGCTCCTCGCGCTAGCAGGGCTCGCCCTCCTCCTGCGCGGGCGCAGGTGGCTCGGCCTCGTGCTCGGCCTGGGCGCCGTTCTCCCCCTCCTCCTCGCCCTCGGGACGAACTTCCCGCTCTACACGCCGATCTGGCACCACGTCGCGCCGCTCCGCTTTCCGCGCGTCCCCGAGCGGGTCGTCCCGGTCGCCCTGCTCGCCCTCGCCGGACTCGCCGCGTTCGCGCTCGGAGAGCTGCAGCGCGCCCTCGACCCTCGCCGGGGCCTTGCGCTCGCCGGCGTCTTCGCCGTCCTCGTGGGCGCCGACCTATCCGTCCAGCCCTTCCGCGGGACGGAGGCCGACCCCGGGAACGCGGCGTACGCGGCGCTGCCGCGCTCGGGTCGCGTGCTCGAGCTGCCGCTCTTCGAGCCTGGGATCCACTTCGGAAGCGTCTACAACTACTACGCCCTGCAGGCACCGCGGGAGCGCCCCGGCGGCTACTCGACTCTCGCGCCCCAGCCTCCGTTCGACTGGTTCTTCACCGAGAACCGGCTCTCGTGCGGCGTCTGGCTTCCCGGAGACGCGGAGCGGCTCCGCTCGCTCGGGATCGGGCCGATCCTCTTCCACCGCGGCCTCTACGACCAGGCCCGCCTCCCCGGCGCGTGGTTCGCCTGGCGAGCGCTCATGGCGCAGGGCTACCGGCCGCTCGCCGCCGGCGGCGAGGTGACGCTCTTCCTCCCGGGCTCCGGCCAGGCCGGGGAGCCGCCCCTGCCGGAGCCGCCGCGGAACCAGGTCGTATTCTGCGAGGGCTGGCGGAACTGGGGGATGACGGAGCGGCAGGCGCCGCTCTGGGTCTACGGCAAGGGACGGGCCAAGCTCCGCGTGAGCGCCCCAGGGCCGACCGAGGCGACGGTCTCGCTCGACGGCAGGCCACCGAAGTCGGTGCAGGTCGCCGGCAGCACCGAGATCTCGCTCCGGCTCCGCCGCGCCCGCTGGCATCTTCTCGTCGTCGAGGTGCCGAGACTCTTTCCGACGCAGCCGCCGAGCGGGCTCCACCTGGAGCGGATCACGTTGCCGTAGGTCACCCTCCTCCGCCGGGCTCGTGGTGTCGATGAACACACCAATGGGCCTAAGTGGTCGCCTCCGACAACGGCACGTACACAGGCATGACAACGGCGGGGCTCGAGGCGAGCTACGACAGCGGGATCTCGAGCACGCTCACCGTCCCGACCGTAACGGCGGGCACGTACTGCGTCGCGGACACCGTCGGCGGCGCCTCCGCGCACGCGGACGGGCCGGGCGGGTCGGTCCAGACCGGCGGCTGCTGATCGCGGACGGCCGGGGCCGCCCTACATCCCCATCGCGTGGTAACCGGAGTCGACGTAGAGCGTCGTCCCGGTCACCTGGCGCGCGTCGTCCGAGAGCAGGTAGGCGGCGGCACCGCCCACGTCGTCGGCCTCGATGTTGCGCCGGAGCGGCGAGCGCTCCTCGACGATCGCCTCCATCGTCGGAAAGCCGGCGATCGAGCGGGCGGCGAGCGTTCGCACGGGTCCCGCCGAGACGGCGTTGATCCTGATCCCCTTCACGCCGAGGTCCCACGCGAGGTAGCGGACCGAGGCGTCGAGAGCGGCCTTCGCGACGCCCATGACGTTGTAGTGGGGGACGGCCCGTTCGCCTCCGAGATACGTCATCGTCAGGATCGAGCCGCCGCCGGCCGCCTCCATGAGAGGCTCGGCGAGCCGCGCGCAGGCGACGAGGGAGTAGGCGGAGACGTCGAGCGCGAGCCAGAAGCG
>JBGPNP010000292.1:0-3920 GCA_041487575.1 Gaiellaceae bacterium
AGACGGTTCGCTTGAACGAGCGCGGCGGAGCGAGCTCGTAGGCTCCGATGTCGCAGCCGGCGCCCTGCGGACGCTTCACGCCGCGCTGATCGGTCGCCGGGCAAGTGCCGGGGTCGGCCGCGTCGAGCGCGGGGCTGCCCGGGAGGAGGGCCTGCGTCTGGGTGCCGCCGCCGTTGTCGGCGAGCGGACCGAGGAGGGGATCCGTGCCAGGCTTGTCCCCGGGGCCTACGAGAGAGCAGCTTCCGTCGCTGTCGATGTTGAAGCCGCCGGACACGATCGGGCCGAAGCAGCCGCCTCCCGGTGACCCGAGGACGATCGTGTTCTTCAAGGTGATGCCGCCGGGATCGCCGTTGTTCACGAGGGCCGCGTTGATCGAGTCGGAGCTGTTGCCGGCAACGGTGGCGTCCACGAGCGAGACGGTGGCCCCTACGCCGTCGTTTCGGACAGCTCCGCCGGTGCTCGCCGATGTGTTCCCGCTCAGCGTCGAATTGATGAGCGCCGCCTGGCCGCCGAAGTTCCAGAGGGCGCCGCCGTGGGAGACGGCGGCGTTGCCGCTGAGCGTCACGTTCGTGAGCGTTGCGGACGCGCCGTTGTTGAAGATGCCGCCGCCCCCGGTCGTGGAGCGGTTGCCCGTGACCGCCGCGTCGGTGAGGCTGAGGCTGCCGTAGTTCAGGACCCCGCCGCCTCCGAACCCGTCCGTCGCCCAGCCGTTCCTGATCGTGAGGCCGCTAATCGCCGCCGAAGCGCCGCGGAGCACTTGGAGGACGCGGTTGACGCCCCCCCCGTCGACGAAGGTCGTCGCGGCCCCTTCCCCCCTGATCGCCAGGCCGCCCGCCGCGATGTCGAGATCGCCGCCGGCCGCCGTGTCATCGCTTCCGCCGATCTGGATCCTGTAGACGCCTGCGGGAAGGACGACTTCGTCGCCGCCCGCCAGAGCGTTGGCGGTCTGGATCGCCGCTCGCAGCGTGCACTTCCCGTCAGATGTCTTGCAGACGCCGTCAGCGGGGTTCGCGTCGGCTCCGTCGTCGCTCGTCGTCACTCTGAGGACAGCCGCCCCTGCTGCGGCGGGCAACGTGAGAGCGGCCGCAAGGCACGCCGCGAGGAGGATGAGCGGGGCGCGCACCGCTTCCCACTATACGTCGCGCCTACTCGATTTCGACGCGCCGGGCGATCCATGTCGGGGGAAGGAGCCGCACCCCGACCGGATGTGATTACCGTCCCCAGCCGACCCCTGCGTGGAACGGATGATGGACGCAATGGTGTACGCACAGGCTAGTGTGAGGCTATGAGCGGTCGAAGTCGCAGAAGGCCTGCGTGTCGCCCGCATGAGGTGCTGGGAACTCGCGAGCTACGTGAGCAACTTCCGAGCATTCTGCGTGCCTTCCGTGAGGAGGGTGCGGATGCCGAGCCGATCATCGGCGGCGCGAACCGCCGACCCGAGCTCGTCATGTTTCCCTACGAGCGCTACGGCGACATGATGGATGAGCTCGACAACCTCGCGATCCAGGCTCTCTACGACGAGCGCGTCGAGGGTCGCGAGACGACGGGCGGCCGGAGCCTCGAAGAGGCCGCGCGCGAGCTCGGCTTCGAGCCGGAGGAGCTCTTCCCCAAGTCGCTCGAGGACGACCGCAAGAGCGCTCTCGGGTAGTGCCCGAGGCGCCCCGGACGCGGCGAGCGAGGGTTAGTCCATGGACCAGGTCGCGATCGAGATCACCGACGACGCGATGGCCGACCTGCGTGCACTCCGCAGCAAGCCGCTGCAGCGCGTTGCCCTGGAGTGGATCTCGCGGCTGCGACGTAACCCCAAGCTCGGCGCCCTCCTCGAGTGGCGCTGGGGTCAGGGTCTCCGGGACTGCCGCAAGATTTACTTCGACGAGGGCGACACGCCGCTCGAGCTCAACCCCGTTGCCCGCCGGCGCTCCGAGGAGGACGGCGCGAGGTACCGGATCGTCTATCGCCTACTGCCCTCGGGGGCTCATCCTGAGACCGCTCGAGCCTTCGCCGCCGGACCCAAGTACGGCCCGGAGGGAGGCGTCTACGCGGAGGCCGCGAAGCGGTATCGGCTGATGAGCGAGGGAGAGAGCCCCCGAGTAGACGGCGACGCCGGGGCAGAGCCGGCCCACGCTTGTGCTGTTCGCCCGTCGGCGGCCGGAACCGGATGCGCCGAACCCCTAGAAGGAGGGGTAATCCGCCGCGTCGTCGTTGACGAATACTCATCCGAAGAGGCGTCTCGGACGAGCGGCCTCCTTCTGGAGGTGGAACTGCGGCTGTGGCCAAAGGAAAGCACGGTGAACAAGGCGAAGGTACGCCCGTGCCGAGAACGGCCTCCGACCTGACCTCCGTCGAGACCCCGGAGGTTGCCTCTCTGCTTCAGGAGGTGCGCGCCGTGCTGGCGGCGTCGTTCGGCGCGAGCGCCACGGCGCGAGCCATTCTCGACACCGAGCGCAAGCGCGCGAGCGCTCTCGTTCAGGATGGGAGCGCCGGTCCCGCGCACCCCCGGCTCGCAGCCCTCGCCTTCGTCGCCGACTCGCTCGCCGGCCTCGCCGTCGAGCGCGGCATCGCTCGCGACAAGGCGCACGCTCTCTTCGGCAGGCTCGCCGATGTGCTCGACCTTCCCGCTGACTACGTCCAGACCGCCGTATTCCTCCAGGCTGTCCGCGACCCTCGCTTCCTGGGGCTGCCGACGCGGCTTGCGGTCGAACTCCAGCTCAGCCTGCTCGTCGCCTTGACCCCCGTCGTCGAGGCCTCGCTCTGGGCTCCAGGCCAGAGCGCGGGCGTCGGGTGTCTCGTGCACCTCGGCGGCGGAGTCCCGACAAGGCGCATGCGCGCCGTAGCCGTCCAGGTACTCGGGGGCGGCCGGGCGGTCGCCGGCGCCGCGCGCGGGCTCATCCACGCCGTGCCCGTGTCGAGGTGGGAGCAAACCGTCGCCGCCCTCGTGGTCAGGACTGAGCCCGAGCGCCGCGCGCGTGCGATCGCGCTGGCGAGAGAAGCGGCGCCGATGCTGAGCGTCGTCCTCGAGCGCGAGACCCTGCTGGAGCGGAGCGTGGCGAGAGAACGCTCTCTGGTCGAGGCGGGCGAGCGGCGCCTCGTCCGGCTCGGCTTCGACATCCATGACGGGGCGATCCAGGGGATCGCGGCGCTGGCCGGGGACGTGCGCCTGTTCAAGAAGCAGCTCGCGAGCGTGCTCCCCGAAGGCGAGTTCGAGCCCCTGCTCGGCCGCGTCGACGATCTTCTCGCGCGTCTGGTCGAGGTCGACCGGGAGCTGCGAGAGCTCGCTCAGTCACTGGAGTCGCCCTCCATCCTCCGGAGGCCGCTCGAGGGCGTGCTCCGGCGGGAGGTCGACTCGTTCGCGTCGTCGAACGAGATCGGAGCCAAGCTCGAGCTGTCCGGAAACTTCGGCGAGCTGAGCGCGTCACAGAGGATCGCGCTCGTGCGGGTCGTTCAGGAGGCGCTCACGAACGTTCGCGAGCACTCCGGCGCGAGCGAGGTGGACGTCGCCGTCTCGGTGCGGCTGGGTTTCGTCCAGGCGACGATCGTCGACAACGGCCGCGGCTTCGACGTCGAGAAGGCGCTCGTCCGCGCCGCGAAGGGCGGACGCCTCGGTCTCGTCGGCATGAGCGAGCGGGTCCGCCTGCTCGGCGGCACGTTCGACATCGCGAGCCGGATCGGGGGCCCGACCAAGGTCTCCCTGACGCTGCCGGAATGGCGCCCGCTCCAGGGGGAGCGGCTCGCCGAGCGCGCCGACCCCGGGCGCTGAGAACTCGTTTCAAAATGAAGCACGGGCCGCCCGGCCGCGCTGGGCGGCGCGATGCCGCGTCCTCGGTCGCGTCCATATCGGCTTGATATGGACGCTCCCTGCGTCCTTGCCTCACGCCGCCCATCGCACCCGGATCGGCGCGTGGTCATTCCGAAACGAGTTC
>JBGPNP010000293.1:0-3918 GCA_041487575.1 Gaiellaceae bacterium
CCGCGACTTCACGCGTGGAGCCCCGTTTCGTTGCATAGGCGACGAGAACCGAACGGGCCATCGTGTACTCCTTTCGTCGAAGAAAGGAAAGCAGCGACCGGCGCCGGCGCCATCGGTGAGCCCGCGGATTCGCGCTCGGTAGAAACCACCGGGCCCGGCTCGACGTGCTGGAGGCTCATCAGCCCTCACTCGTCGCCCGGCGGCATTCGTGCCCGCCCGGAACGTGGGCGCCGGGGCTACGGGTGTCCGGCCTGGCTCCTACGTAAGCAGCTCGAGCGCCGCCTCGGGCTCCTTGAACGGGGGGATGACGTAGATGCCGGCCGCGCGCGTACGCGCCTCCTCGACGAGCCCGCGGGCGAGCTCGAGGCCGACCTTCGCGGCGTCGGCGCCCGCGTCGGCGAGTCGCCGCTGCACGGCTTCGGGGATCGTGATCCCCGGCACCTCGTTGTGGAGGCGGAAGGCGAGCTCGAAGCTCTGCAGCGGCCAGACCCCGACGAGGACGGGGATCGGGGAGGGGCCGCCGAACGCCTCGAGGAAGCGGTCGAGGTGGCCGAGGTCGAAGAGCGCCTGCGTCATCGCGAAGCGGGCGCCCGCGTCGAGCTTCCGGCGGAAGCGCTCGATCTCCGTGGCCAGATCCTCCGCGGACGGGTTCACGGCGACGCCGACGTAGAAGCTCGTCGGCGCGTCGATCTGTTTCCCCGCGTAGTCCACGCCCTCGTTCAGGCGCGCGAGGATGGCCGTGAGCCCGATCGAGTCGACGTCGTAGACGCCGTGCGCGCCCGGGTAGTCGCCGACGTGCGGTGGGTCCCCGGTGACGGAGAGGACGTTCCGGATCCCTTCCGCGTGCGCTCCGAGGAGCTGCGACTGGAGGCCCATGATCGAAGCGTCGCGCGGGGTCACGTGGGGGATCGTCTCGATCCCGACCGAGCGCTCGATCGTCACCGCCGCCATGAGCGCGGAGAGGCGGGCGCGTGCCATCGGGTTGTCGTTGATGTCCACCGCGTGGACGACGCCTGAGTCGCGCAGGAGCGCCGCGACGCGAAGGACGTTGTCGAGGTTCGCGCCCTTCGGCGGGTCGAGCTCGACGGAGACCGTCCACTCCCCCGCCTCGAGCCGGCGCGCAAGCCCTGTCTTCGCCTCGCGCTCGGCGACCGGCGCGGGAGCCTCCCGTTCGATCGCGACGAGCGCGAGCCGGGGCTGGCGCTCCTCCTCGACCGCGGCCTTGATCGCTGCGATCTGGGCCGGCGTCGTGCCGCAGCAGCCGCCGATCACGCGGGCGCCGAGCGCGCGCGCCTGCGCAGCGAACTCGGCGAAGTAGTCGGGCGTCGCGTTCGGGAACACGAGCCTGCCCGCGGAGCGGGCCGGCATGCCGACGTTCGGCTGAGCCGTCAGCGGCAGCCCGTGAGCCACCGCGCTCATCTCGCGGAGCGCGCTCAGCGCCGCCTGCGGGCCGACGCCGCAGTTGGCCCCGACCGCCGCGACGCCTCGTCGCCCGAGCTCACCGAGCGCGACGGAGCCCAACCAGCCGGCGAGCGTCTCTCCCTCCTCGTCGAAGGTGAGCTGGGCGACGATCGGCAGCGACGAGACGCTCTGGACGGCCTCGACCGCCGTCAGGAGCGCCGGCAGGTCGAAGAACGTCTCGACCATGAAGAGGTCGACGCCGCGCCCGGCGAGCAGCCGCGCGTGCTCGGCGAAGAGGTCGAAAGCGTCCTCGCCGGCGGAGCCGCTCTCGACGTCGCCGAGCGGGCCGATCGAGCCGGCGACGAGGACGGGCGCGCCGGAGACGTCACGGGCCTCCCGCGCGAGCTTCACGCCGGCCTCGACGATCGCCTCGAGCTCGTCGTCGAGGAGGAGCGCGGAGAGCTTGCGCCGGTTCGCGCCGAACGTGTTCGTCTCGACCAGCTCCGCCCCGGCCCGGATGAAACCGAGGTGGACGTTCACGACCGCCTGCGGCGCCTTGACGTTCGCCTCCTCGGGGCAGCGCAGGCGCGGCACTGCAGCGGCCAGGAACGAGCCGGTGCCTCCGTCGGCGACGATCACCGGGCCGGCGTGGAGGCGCTCGAGGAAACGGCTCACGGGCTGAACGGTATCCGCGTGCGCGCCTTAAAGAGCGAGGCGGGACTACGCCGCATCGAGTCCCGCCTCTAGAGCCACCGGCGAGAGCTCCCGCCGCATCGGAGCCCTTCCGCGGCTACGCCGAGTATGCGGCCGGCCGCCTTGGTTGACCCATCCCCCGATCGTTGATTCACCTCGCCGCTTCACTTCCCCCTTCAGGGGCATGACGGGAGGCGCCTCGTCTCCCATGCTGCGAATCAAGCCGGACGGAGGGGAATCCAGCCGGTGGCCATAGAGACCAGAGGGGGCCGCAGCCTCTCGGACTCAGCGAAAGGAAGGCGGGGGCCGCAGCCGCCTCCTTTCGCTTTAAGAACCCGTTTCAGAATGAAGCACTGTGCCGCCGGGCCGCGCTGGACGGCGCGATACAGCGTCTTCGGTCGCGCCCATACCTGGCTCGGCATGGGCGTTCCCTGCGTCCTTGCCTCGCACCACCCCATCGCACCCCCGCGACGAGTCGTCATTCCAAAACGAGTTCCAACGGGGTTCGTCCGGGCCGCCTTCTAGCCTGAGGAGGGTGACGGAGCCGTCGCCCCTGCCGTTCGAGCTCGACTTCGACTCGTCGGAGGCGACCGTCGAGCTGCAGCAGATCACGCTGCCCCTCCGGCACCCGCGCCCCCCGAAGCGCACCGCCCGCGGCGACGCCGGTCGCCTGCTCGGGCGGCTCCGCGCGCTCGCCCGCCGTCGCGTCGCGCTCCTCCGGAAGGACATCCCGCTCTGGCAGCGGCAGCGCCGGGCGCTCGCAGTCGTGCTCCTGCTCGTGCTCTTCGTCGTCTCGGTCACGCGAGGCGGCGGAGACCAGGCCGCAACGCACGCAAAGGCATCCGAGGCCGCTCTGCAGCCCCAGTCGGCCGGCGGAGTGCAGGGCACCGAGGTTACGCAGATCCGCCTCGCGCCCGGGACGATCCTCAAGCCCGGCGCCGGCGGGCCCGACGTGCGAAGCCTGCAGGAGGCGCTCCGCCGTCTCGGCCTCACGGCCGCGAAGGCGGACGGCGTCTACGGCAGGAAGACGAAGAAGGCCGTCAAGAAGTTCCAGAAACAGGCAGGGCTCACGCCGGACGGGGTCGCCGGCCCGAGGACGATCGCAGCCCTGAACCGAGCGCTCGCAAATCTCCGCTAAGCATCGCCCGCCGCAAGCTCGAGCGCGCGCGACCTACCGCTCGAGCCGGCCGCAAGGCGCCAGCCCACCCGACCTACCGCTCGTGCCCGCCGCAAGGCGCGAGCCCACCCGACCTACTGCTCGTCCTCCGCACGGAAGTACCGCCGCCAGTAGTCGGCTTCGTCCTGCTGGATCGACGCGAAGATCCTTGCCAGGTCGGCGAAGAGAGCCCGCCCCGTCTCCCGGTCCATGACGAAGCGCAGCGGCCCGTCGTCCTCGTCCAGCGTCAGCTCGACGCGAATGTCCGACCTGGGGCCGGCGTCGAGCGCCGCAGTCGCCTTCGAGATGAGGGGTGGCCCGGTTTCGCTCATGTTCCGATCGTCCGTGCGGCGAAACTGCGGCATCGGCTTCATCGGGTCCCGCGCCGACATCCCTCATCCCTCGTCCCAGGGTTTGCGCCGCAACGGTACGCCAAGAGCGCCCGCCGGGACGCGGCGGTCAGCTCCGATCGGCATGGGCCCGCCTGGATTCGAACGCGCCTGCAAATGGCGCTTTTTCTGTCTCCGTGGGTGCACCGGTGGGGGCACGCCACGCGCACAGGCGGTCAAACCTGACACGTCTGGTCGCCGTCGAGCGATGTCGCGGCTCAGCGTTCGAGTCCGAGATCGCGGCCTCGGTCCCGCTTGAGCTCTCGCCGACGAGCGAGC
>JBGPNP010000294.1:0-3915 GCA_041487575.1 Gaiellaceae bacterium
CTGCGCCCTCGCCTTCGCTCGGGAGGTCGAGCGCCGCCTGCCGGGCCTCGTCACGACGGCGTGGTGGAAGGAGCAGCGCGGCGCCCGTGTCTTCATCGACTACAACCAGAACGCCCGCGATCGGACGATCGCCTCCGCCTACTCGGTGCGGGCGCGGCCCGACGCGACCGTCTCCGCGCCCGTGACGTGGGACGAGCTCCCCGGCGTGGAGACGGAGGACTTCACGATGGCCACGATGCCCGCGCGCTTCGCCGCCCTCGGCGACGTCCAGGCGGGCATCGACGAGGCCGTCTGCGACCTCCGCGTCCTGCTCGGCTGGGTCGAGCGGGACGAGCGTTCCGGGCTCGGGGAGGCGCCGTACCCGCCGAACTTTCCGAAGATGCCGGGCGAGCCACCGCGCGTGCAGCCGTCGCGGGCGCGCCGCGACCCCGCGTAGCGCCTCACCGGCCGAGAAGCCCCGACACCGTCGGGTCGCCGGGCTTCGGGCGCGGGCGCACCTGGTCGACGGTGCACTGCGCCGGCTCCTTGTCCGGACGCCAGCGCAGGAGCCGCGTGCCGTGGCGGAAGCGCCGGCTCTGCCACTTGTCGTAGCGGACCTCGACGACGAGCTCGGGGCGGACCGCCGCTTCCTCGAGCTCGCCCGTCCCCCAACGGTTCGGCTCGGAAAAGCGGCGCTCGGGCGCGTTGGCGAGCAGCGGGCGGATGCGCTCGGCGACCTCGTTCTCGCGCCGCGCTCCGACCGCGGCAGAGCCGACGTAGCGGAGCTCGCCGGCCTCGTCGTGGAGGCCGAGGAGGAGGGTCGCGATCCCGCCCCCGTGCTCCCGCCAGCGCACGCCGACGACCACGCAGTCGGCGCTCTTGTGCGGCTTCACCTTGACGACCGCCTCGCGTGAGCCGGGGAGGTAGGGGAGGGCGAGGCGCTTGGCGATCACACCGTCGAAGCCGGCGACGTCGAGCCGCTCGAGCCAGACGCCGGCTTCGCCGGCGTCTAACGTGGCCGGGGAGACGTCGAAGGGGAGCCGCTCCACCTGCGCGCGTCGCTCCTCGAGCGGCCGGCGGTGCCACTCCTCGCCGTCCCAGAGGAGGACGTCGAAGCAGACGTACCGGGCCGGGATCTCGCCGGCTAGCTTGCGGATGCGGCTCTCCGCAGGGTGGAGCCGCGTCTGGAGGGCGTCGAAGTCGAGCACCCCGCCCAGCTCGATCACGATCTCGCCGTCGAGCGCAGAGCCGGGCGGGAGCCGGTCGCCGAGCGGGCGGAGCTCCGGGAAGTACCGCAGCAGCGGCCGGCCGTTCCGGCTCCAGAGGCAGAGCTCGCCGGCGACACTTTCGAGGACGCCGCGGAAGCCGTCCCATTTCGGCTCGTACTGCCAGCCTTCGCCCCCGGGAAGCTCGCTGGCGAGCTCGGCCTCCATGGGCGGGAAGGGAAGCTTCGGCGAGGGCTGCACCATCGGGCACACTATCTCTGCAACTCGGCCACGCCGTAGGCCGTCCAAGCCAGAAAGGGACATGCGTAGGGTCGCCATCACCGGCGTCGGAGCGGTCACGCCGCTCGGAAACGACGCCAAGACGACGTGGGAGGCTCTCCTCGAGGGCAGAAGCGGCGTCGACTACATCCGGGCTTTCGACGCGGCCGACTTCCCGGTTCGGATTGCGGCCGAGGTGAAGGACTACGACTCAACGGGCGCCACGTCGCCGAAGGAGGCCCGCAAGTTCGACCGCAACGTCCTCTTCGCGCTCACGGCGGCGAAGGAGGCTCTGGCCGACGCGGGGATCAACGGCTACCGGCCCGAGCGCGTCGGGGTCGTCATCGGCAACTGCATCGGCGGCTTCAACGAGCTGATACGCCAGTACGACGTGCTGAAGGAGCGGGGGCCGGAGCGCGTGTCGCCGACCTTTCTTGCCAACATCCTCGTCGACTCCCCGAGCGGCCAGCTCGCGATCGAGCTGGGGATCCGCGGCCCTAACTTCGCCGTCGTCTCCGCCTGCGCGACCGGGTCGCACGCGATCGGCGAGGCGGCAGAGCTCATCCGCCGCGGCGACGCCGACGCCGTCTTCGCCGGCGGCACGGAGAGTTGCATCCACCCGCTCATCCTCGCCGGCTTCACCTCGATGCGCGGGCTCGCGGCCGGCAACGGCGACCCGAAGCAGGCCTGCCGGCCCTTCGACGCAGCCCGATCGGGCTTCGTCATGGCCGAGGGCGCGGGCGTCGTTCTGCTCGAGGACCTCGAGGCGGCGCAGGCTCGCGGCGCTCCGATCTACGCGGAGGTGCTCGGCCACGGCGCCTCGAACGACGCCCACCACATGCTCCAGCCCGATCCCGAGTCCGGCGGCGTGGCCGACATGATGCGGGTCGCGCTCGAGCGGGCCGGCGTCTCCCTCGACCGCGTCGGCTATATCAACGCGCACGGGACGGCGACGCCACTCGGCGACGCCGCCGAGACGAAGGCGATCAAGGACGTCTTCGGCGCCCACGCCTACGAGCTCGCGGTCTCCTCGACGAAGTCGATGACGGGCCATATGTTCGGCGCAGCCGGCGCCTGCGAGGCGATCTTCGCGGCGCTCGCGATCCGCCACCAGGTCATCCCGCCCACGATCAACTACGAGACTCCGGATCCGGCCTGCGACCTCGACTACGTCCCGAACGAGGCCCGCGAGGCCGAGATCGACGTCGCCCTCTCGAACGCCATGGGCCTCGGCGGCCACAACGGCTGCGTGCTCCTGGGCCGCGTTGGTTGAGGAGGGGGGCTCGCGGGGGAACCAGGGGTTCCCTCGCGCTGAACGGCTGCGTGCTTCTGGGCCGCGTTGGTTGAGGAGGGGGCTCGCGCGGGAACCAGGGGTTCCCTCGCGCTGAACGGCTGTCCGCTGCTCGGGCGGGTCTAGCCCAGGGCCTCGACGGCCGTGGTCGTGAGCTCTTCGACCGACGCGAGGACGGCGTCGGCCGCCGCGAGCGCCTCGTCTCCGGGCGGGTAGCGCCCGTTCGGGATCGCGAGCACGCGCATCCCCGCCGCCTTCGCGGCGAGGATGCCGTTGTGGGAGTCCTCGACCGCCGCGCAGCGCGCCGGGTCGGCCCCGAGCCGCCTCATCGCCTCGAAGTAGACGTCGGGCGCGGGCTTGCCGCGGGCGACCTCCTCGGACGAGACGGTCGCGCGGAAGAAGCGCTCGAGGCCGCCGAGCACGAGGACGAGGTCGATGATCGGGCGGTTCGACGAGGACGCAACGGCGAGCGGCCAGCGCGCGGCCAGGCGCTCGACGGCCGCCCCGGCGCCGTCGATGAGCGGGAGCTCCTCCCGGTAGCGGCCGGCGAGCCGGCGGACGACCTCGGCGTTGATCTCCTCCGGCGACTCCGGAAGCCCGATGATGTCGTGCATGTAGCGCGACCACTCGAGCGAGCTCATGCCCATCATGTCCCGCTGCGCCCGTTCGTGCCAGCGGCCGCCGCGCTCGCGCGCGAGCTCCTCGCGGATCTCGTCCCAGACGTGCTCGGAGTCCACGAGCACGCCGTCCAAGTCGAAGACGACGGCGTCGATCACTGGACGGAACCCTAGCTCGCGACTCACGGCGCTCACGACTACCGGCAGGCCGATCTCCCGCCGCCGCTCCGCGCCCTCTGCGACTTCGCCGTGCGGCTCACGCTCCGGCCGGCCGAGGTCGGGCTCGCCGACGTCGAGGCCCTGCGCGCGCACGGGCTCTCGGACGAGGCGATCCACGACGCGATCCAGGTGATCTCGTACTTCAACTACGTCAACCGGGTCGCGGACGGCGTTGGAGTCGAGGACGAGCCCGAATGGGCGAGTGAGGAGGGGGCACACGGGGGAACCAGGGGTTCCCCCGTGTGAGAGAGGCCCGGTGTTGCCGGGCCTCTCTCACTGCGTCTCGTGGGCAGAGGTTCAGGTCGTCGGAACGGGCGACCCGGGC
>JBGPNP010000295.1:0-3898 GCA_041487575.1 Gaiellaceae bacterium
CGCCCAGTTCTCGGCCACCCTCGGCCTGAACGCGACCATCGCCGACGTGAAGGGCGAGGTCGATCCCGCACTCCCGGGGCGGCTGCAGAGCTCGGTCGACGACCGCAACTGGGACTCGATCGAGGCTCTGTGGCGCATGAAGGAGGAGATCAAGGACGACGCCGAGCTCCGGGCCGCCTTCCGGGGCGAGACGGCGCCCGACGTCCTGCGGGCGCTCGGGGGCTCGGAGCGCGGCCGCCGGTTCCTCGACGAGCGGCTCTGGCCGTACCGGCGTGAGTTCGGCTACCGCGCCATCTGGTCGCACGAGTTCGTCTTCCCGACCTGGTTCGAGAGCCCGGCGCCGATCGTCGAGGCCGTCCGCGGCTACGTCGAGACGGACTACGACTACCCGGCGGCCCTTGCGGCCGTGAAGTCCGATCTCGACGGCGCCGTCCGCGAGCTCATGGACGACGTGCCTGCGGGCGAGGGGCGCGACCGGCTGCAGGCGGCGCTCGATCTCTCCCTGCGCATGAATCCGCTCACGCCGGACCACCACTTCTTCATCGACCAGGGCACGAACGCGCGGGTGCGGATCGTCCTCGTCGCGATCGGGCGCAAGCTCGCCGCGGCCGGCGTGATCGACGGCCCCGAGGACGTGATCTTCCTCCGCTACAACGAGCTCCGCGTCCTGATGGGAAATCAGCAGGCGTTCGACGCGCGGAAGCTCGTCTCGCGGCGGCGCGACGAGCGCGAGGCCGCCTTCGCGATCCGCCCGAAGGAGTGGGTCGGCACGGCGACGGAGTCGCAGCTGAGCTTCCCCTACTACACGCTGTGGGGCTTCCCGGAGAAGTTCCACCGGGGCGCGCCCGAGAAGCTGGACGAGGTGCACGGCCTCGCCGCATCGCCGGGCGTGGCCGAGGGGACGGCTCGCTACGTCGCCTCGCTCGACGATTTCGACGAGGTGCAGAAGGGCGAGATCCTCGTCTGCCGCATGACGAACCCGGCCTGGGTCGTCCTCTTCACGAAGATCGCCGGCCTCGTCACCGATGCGGGAGGCGTCGCCGCGCACCCGGCGGTCGTCTCGCGGGAGTTCGGCATCCCCGCCGTCGTCGGCACGTCGATCGCGACGCAGCGGATCAAGACCGGCGACCGTGTGCGCGTGAACGGCTCGACCGGGGTTGTCGAGATCCTCGCTTGACTAGCCGCGGAAAATGCTGCGCATTTTCGGCGGGGCGGATCAGTCGCCTCGCTTCGCTCGCGAGCTCACGCAGGGGAGCCTTCGGGCGATGACAGTCAGCCGCACAGTCCTGCGCGAGCAGGTGAAGGAGCTCCTGCTCGAGCGCATCATGCGCGGCGAGTACGAGCCGGGCGACCGGCTCGTGGAGACGCGGATCGCGCAGGAGCTCGGGACGAGCCAGGCGCCCGTGCGCGAGGCGCTCCGCGACCTCGAGCTGCTGCGCCTCGTCGAGTCGGAGCCCTTCCGCGGCGCGCGCGTGCGCGCGATCTCGGCGGAGGAGATCGCCGAGATCTACCCGGTCCGGGCCGCGCTCGAGGAGGTCGGCGCACGCGAGGCCGCCCGCCGGCTCGACCCGGAGACCGACCGTCGCCTCGCGGCCGAGGTCGAGGCGATGCGACGGGCCGCCGATGCCGGAGACCTCCACGAGCAGGTCGAGCATGACGTGCAGTTCCACCGCCTGATGATCGAGGCCTCCGGGAACCGGACCCTCCTCGAGGTCTGGACGTCCCTCCGGATCGAAGCCCGGACGGTCATGACTCTCCTCAAGACCGGCGTCGACCGGCGCCGGCTCGCCGAGATGCACCAGCCCATCCTCGACGCGCTCAGGACGGGCGACCCGGAGGTCGCCGGCCGGGTCGCGCGGGCGCACGTCGAGGGATTCCGCGACCTACTCCTGGAAGGTGAGCCTTCTTGAGCTATCCGCAAAAAATGCTGCGCGTCTTCCGCGGCAGCGGTTTGTCCCTTCGCTTCGCTCGGGAGGATGTCCTGTGAGCCGGATCGTCGACCTCTCCATGCCCGTCCACCGCGACATGCTGACGTTCCCGCGCGTGCCGCCGCCGATCCTCCTCCTCTACGAGAGCTGGACGGAGTTCGCCGAGCGGATCGGCGCAGCGAAGCACGGCGCCGACTGGCTGACGGCGAGCTACCTCGTCATCCAGAACGACCACGTCGGCACGCACTGCGATGCGGTCAAGCACCTGCGCGGGCCGGACGCGCCCGGCGTCGAGGGAATCCCGCTCGAGTACTGCTTCTCGGACGGCGTCGTGCTCGACTTCCGCCACAAGGAGAACGGGGCGGGCATCACCGCGGCCGAGATCGACGAGGCGCTCGAGAAGATCGGCTACGCGCTCGGGGAGCGCGACATCGTGCTCATCCACACGGGCGCCGGCGCCTACAACACCGAGGAGCGCTATCGGACGGACCACTGCGGCATGACCGCCGAGGCGACGCGGCACCTGATCTCGAAGGGCGTCCGGCTCATGGGCATCGACGCGATCACCTTCGACCCGCCGGTGTGGGCCATGTTCGAGCGCAAGCAGTTCTGGGAGGCGCACCGGGTCATGCTCGACGAGGATTACTGGCACCTCGAGAACATGATGAACCTCGACCAGCTCCCGCCCTTCGGCTTCAAGCTCGCCGTCCTCCCGATCAAGTGGATCGGGACAACGGCCGCGCCCGTGCGCGCGGTCGCGATCCTCGATGACTAGTCTCGTGTGGTTCGCTGAGGAGGCCGGCCGCGACGTCGCCGTCGTGGGTGGGAAGGGCGCGAGCCTCGCGGCGATGACCGCGGCGGGCTTCCCCGTGCCGCCGGGGTTCGCCGTCGCGGCGCACGTGCTCGCCGCCTCGGTCGACGCCGAGCGCCTGCGCGAGCTCGCGGTTGCCCAGGCACACGAGGCGGCGCAGAAGCTCGTCGCGGCTGCGAGACCTCCGGAGCGGGAGCTCTCCGATGCGTACGAGAAGCTCGGCGGCGGGCGGGTCGCGGTGCGCTCGTCGGCCGTCGCCGAGGACTCGGAAGCGGCAAGCTTCGCCGGGCAGCAGGAGACATACCTGAACGTCGAGGGCGCGGACGCCGTCGCCGCTCGGGTCGTCGACTGCTGGGCATCGTTCTTCGCCGAGCGGGCGCTCTTCTACCGCGGCCACAAGGGCTCGCTCGCCGACCTCGCGATGGCCGTTGTCATCCAGAAGATGGTCGAGCCGGAGAAGTCCGGCGTCCTCTTCACGGCCGACCCGGTGCAGCGGCGACGCGACCAGATGATCGTCGAGTCCGTCTACGGGCTGGGCGAGCAGGTCGTCTCGGGCGAGGTGACGCCCGACCACTACGTCGTCGACCGCGCGGGTACGGTCAAGCGCGCGCTCGAGCCGAACGGCGGCGTGCTCTCGGCCGAGGAGCTCGTCCAGCTCGCCGAGCTGGGCCGGCGCCTCGAGGACTACTTCGGGCGCCCGCAGGACATCGAGTTCGCGATCGCCGGTGGGGAGATCTACCTGCTGCAGTCACGGCCGGTGGCGACGTTGTGACCCTGGAGGAGCGGGCGCTCGAGTGGATCGCGCCCTACTGGAATGCCGACCACCTAGTCCGCACACGCGACTGGCTCCTCGAGCTCGATCCTGACGCGGGAGAGGCGCTCCGGCTGGCAGCCTTGACGCACGACATGGAGCGCCACTTCCCAGGGGGGCCGGTACAGGATCTCTCCATCTGGCCGGCGGAGGACGGAGAGCGCGAGTATCGCCGTGCTCACTCGGAGCGGTCGGCCCGGATCGTCGGGGAGTGGCTCCGCGGCGAGGGCGCCGGCGAGGAGCTCGTGCGCGAGGTCGAGCGGCTGATCGTCGCCCACGAGACCGGCGGGTCCGCTGACGAGGATCTCCTGCAGGCGGCCGACTCGCTCTCGTTCCTCGAGACGAACC
>JBGPNP010000296.1:0-3890 GCA_041487575.1 Gaiellaceae bacterium
AAGCTCGTTCTCGGCCAGCTTGCCGCGGCCGTCCCGCGGGTCGCCGGCCGGGAATGGACGGCCGACCTCGTCGCCTTCAAGGAGGAGTTCGAGGGGCAGGTCGAGGTCGAGTGCGCGCCGAACGGAGGCGCACTTCTCACGAAGCAAGTCGTCCACGCCCTGAACCGCGTCTTGGACGACGGCTTCGTCCTCGTGAACGAGAACGGCGGCCAGGACCTCTGGTCGTACTACTGCCCCTACGTCAAGGTGACCGAACACCGCGGCTGCGTCGCTCCCGCCGAGCAGACGGTCATGGGCCTCGGCGTCGCCGGCTCGGTCGGCGCGAAGCTCGCCCGCCCCGGGGCGCACGTCGTCTGCGTCACCGGCGACGGCGCGTTCCAGATGTACATGAAGGAGATCCCGACGGCGGTGCAGTACCAGGCGCCCGTCCTCTGGGTCGTCCTGAACAACTCGAGCCTCCACTGGGTCAAGTGGATCGCGAGGGCGACTGGAGAGCGCTACCTCGCCGTCGACTTCGAGGCGCAGCCCGACTTCGTCGCGATCGCGCGCGCGAGTGGGGCGCACGGCGAGCGGATCGACGCGCCGGGCGACCTCCTGGACGCGCTCGGTCGGGCCCGGCGCGCGCTCGAGGACGGCGTCCCGGCCGTGCTCGACTGCGTCATCGACACGTGGGACTACCCGGAGGGCTTCGCCGACTTCCACCGCGAAGTGTGGGGCCTGTCGCTACCTGAGGCGAGGAGGACGGCATGACCTGGATCCAGACCGGCTCGACCATCTGCTTCAAGCCCTACCGGCTCGAGGAGGCGCTCCTCGGCCTCGCTGAGGCGGGGTTCGAGAACGTCGAGATCGGAGCGGTGAAGGCCTTCCTCGAGCACCTCGACCCCGACAACCTCGGCCCCGAGGAGATCCGCAAGTGCGCGCAGGCGCTCGACCGCCACGGGCTTCGCTGCGTGAGCATGAGCGGGCACGCCCAGCTCCACACCGAGGAGGGGAAGCGCCGGCTCGGGAACGTCCTGAACGCGGGCAAGGAGCTCGGCATCGCCGTCCTCAACACGTTCACCGGCGACGCGGAGACACCGGACGAGCGCGCCGCCTTCTTCGCCAACGTGCGCGAGATCGCCGACCGGGCCGAGGCCGCGGGCATCCGCCTCTGCATCGAGACCGACTCGAACCTGATGCCGACGGCCGAGGTCGGCGTCAAAGTGCTCGAGGAGATCGGCCACCCCTGGATCCAGATCAACTACGACCCGGGCAACGTCGTCTACTACACGGGCGCGGCCCCGGAAGAGGACTTGAGATACGCGCTCGGCCGGATCGGCCACGTCCACCTGAAGGACAAGCGCGGCGGGAAGGGCACGCTCGACTTCCCGGCGCTCGGCGAGGGCGACATCGACATCCCGTCGATCCTTCGCGACCTCCGGGCGTCGGGCTTCTCCGGGCCCGTCAGCATGGAGATCGAGTTCACGAACTACGAGTGGCCCTCGTGGGAGGAGTGCGTCGAGGCGACGGTTCGCGGCAAGGCCTACTGGGACGGGCTCGGGATCTGACCCGGCGCGTCCTCTTCCACGGCGACGTCGTCCTGCCCTCCGGCGTGATCGAGAACGGCGCCGTCCTCTGCGAGGAGGGGGCCGTCGTGGCGGTCGGCGAGCGGGCGGCCGTCTCGGTCCCGGCCGACGCGCTCCGAGTGGACGCGGGCGGCGGCTTCATCGCGCCCGGCTTCGTCGAGCTCCACGCCCACGGCGGCGACGGCGCCGACTTCATGGACGGGACCGCGGAGGCGGTGCGCACTGCCTGCCGCGCCCACGCGCGCCACGGCACGACGACGATCTTCCCGACGACGACGACCGGCTCGCCGGCGCAGCTCGAGGCGATGCTCGCGACGTGCGCCGAGGCTCAGCGCTCGCCGGAGGGCGCGCGCATCGCCGGCGTCCACCTCTACGGCCCCTTCTTCGCGGAAGACAAGGTCGGCTGCCACTCGCTCGGCGGCCGGCGCGACCCCGACCCCGCCGAGTACCGCCGCTACCTCGGCTCCGGCCTCGTCCGGATCGCGACCTGCGCCGCCGAGCTCCCCGGCGCCGAGGCCTACTACCGAGAGGCGGCGGCGCGCGGGTGCCTCGTCACCTGCGGTCACTCGAACGCGAGCTGGACAGAGATGGCAGCGGGGTTCGACGCCGGCGTCCGCCACGTCGACCACTTCTGGTGCGCGATGAGCTCGATCCCGAGCGTGTCCGAGCGGCTCGGGACTCCGATGCAGGGGAGCATGGCCGAGTTCGTCCTCATGCACGACGAGATGTCCACCGAGGTGATCGCGGACGGCGAGCACCTCGCGCCCGAGCTGCTCGAGTTCGCCTATCGGATGCTCGGCGTCCGCCGCCTTTGCCTCGTCACCGACTCGAGTCGCGCGCTCGACATGCCGCCCGGCGAGTACCGCTTCGGGCCGGCGGAGGACGGGGAGGTCTTCTGGAGCGACGGCCTCGTGGGGCGGCAGGCCGACCGGCTCGCGAGCTCCGTCGCGGGCATGGATCGCGTGGTGCGGAACATGGCCCGGCTGACGAGCGCCTCGGTCGCCGACGCCGTCCGCATGGCGAGCCTGACCCCGGCCGAGCGGGCCGGGATCGCCGGCGAGGTCGGGAGCCTGGAGCCGGGCAAGCGCGCCGACGTCCTCATGCTCAGCAGCGGGCTCGAGGTCGAGCGGGTCTTCCTCGGCGGGGTCGAGGCATGAGGCTCGGGCCCGAGAACGTTCTCGTCGCCGCCAGGGCGAAGAGGCCGCCACCGCTCCTGGTCGACACCGGCGACCCCGCCGTCGATGAGATGCTCTCCGGCTACACGAGGAGTCGTCACCGGCTACAAGCGTTAGATCGTCTACCGAATCGCCTGACCGGGAGGTCTGCCAATGAGCTTCGTCCATCCGTACATCCCCAACTCCGTCCCGCGGATCAAGCGGGAGATGCTCGACGCGATCGGTGTCGCCGACATCGAGGAGCTCTACGGGGCGATCCCGGAGCGGCTCCGCTTCCGGGGCCGCCTCGACATTCCCGGCCCGTTGCGCTCCGAGCAGGAGCTCCGCCGCCACATGGAGGAGCTGCTCGGCAGGAACGCGAGCTGCAAGGAGACGCTCTCCTTCCTCGGCGCCGGCTGCTGGCCGCATTACGTGCCGGCGGCCGTGGACGAGATCGCGAACCGCGCCGAGTTCGTGACCGCCTACTACGGGGACACCTACTCGGATCACGGCAAGCTCCAGGCGCTGTTCGAGTTCGCGAGCATGATCGGCGAGCTCGTCGAGCTCGACGCGGTCAGCATGCCGACCTACGACTGGGGCACGGCGGCGGCGACGGCGATCTGCATGGCCGCGCGGATCACGGGCCGGACGCGCGCTCTCGTGCCGCGCTCGCTGGGGGCCGAGCGGGGCGCGATCGTGGCGGGCTTCTGCGCGCCGTGGGTCGAGCTCGTCGAGATCCCCTTCGACCGGGCGACCGGCCTCCTCGACCTCGCGGCGATTCGCGACGCGCTCTCGCCCGACGTCGCGTGCGTCTACGTCGAGAGCCCCGGCTACCTCGGCACGATCGAGACGCAGGCCCGCGAGATCGCGGCCCTCGCCCACGAGGCCGGCGCGCTCGCGATCGTCGGCGTCGACCCGCTCTCGCTCGGCGTCCTCGAGGCGCCGCCCCGCTACGGCGCCGACATCGTCTGCGGCGAGCTGCAGCCGCTCGGCATCCACATGCACTACGGCGGCGGCCTCGCCGGCTTCGTCGCGACGCCGGACGAGGAGCGCTTCGTCGCCGAGTACCCGACCTTCCTGATCGGGCTCGGTCCGACCACGGTCGAAGGCGAGTACGGCTTCGGCGAGGTGGTCTGGGAGCGGACGTCGTACGTCCAGCGCGGCGACTCGA
>JBGPNP010000297.1:0-3869 GCA_041487575.1 Gaiellaceae bacterium
AGGTCGCCCAGCCGCTCTCGGGTAAGACCGACGGTGCGGCAGCGGCCGCTGCGGCGCTCGCAGCCGCGAAGCCCGCGCGCCGGCGGCTCCCCGACGACCGCACGGAGATCGGCCGCAAGTTCCGCGTCGGCGACTACGAGGGCTACATCCACGTCGGCGTCTTCCCCGACGGCACGCCCGGCGACGTCTTCGTCGACATCGCCAAAGAGGGGACGACCCTCGCCGGCCTCATGAACTCGTTCATGATCGCCATCTCGCTCGGCCTCCAGTACGGCGTCCCGCTCGACGTGTTCGTCTCGAAGTTCGCCCACATGCGCTTCGAGCCGAGCGGCCTGACGAACGACGCCGACATCCGCACCGCGAAGTCGATCGTCGACTACATCTTCCGCTGGCTCGGCAAGAAGTTCCTCGACATCGAGAAGCAGCAGGAGCTCGGCATCCTGAGCGAGGAAGTCCGCCGGCGCCTGGCCGAGGCGTACGAGAACGGCGGCGCCGTCACGTACGCCGCCGAGCCGGCCCCAGCCCCGCCTGCCGGCCAGACCGCGCTCTTCAACGCGTGGGAAGACGCAGTCGAGTGCGCCAAGTGCGGCGGCCGGATGGTCCGCACGGGCGCGTGCTACACGTGCCGGGACTGCGGCGCGAACACGGGCTGCGGCTAGCCAGACTCGGAGGCGCGTGAGCATGTCCGCGGGCCGTCCCGAAAGGGCGGCCCGCGGATCGTGAAGAGGCGGTGGCGCTCCAGTGCTATTCTTTACCTATGCCACGAAAAGTAAGACAAAGACGCCGCGGCACGACCCGCATCTCCTCCAAGAACCAGGTCACGATCCCGGTCGAGGCGCTCAGGGCCGCCGGGCTTCATCCCGGCGATGTCCTCGAGGTCGCGACGGCCGAGCCGGGACAGGTCGCTTTGCGGCGAGCCGAGAATCCCTACCGGCGCTTCGCCGGCATCCTCACCGGCGTCTACCCGCCTGGGTACCTGGAGGAGCTCCGCCAGGAGTGGCGCTGATCGTCGCCGACACGAGCATCCTCGTGGCGCTCCTAGACCGCGAGGACGCCCTCCACGGCCCGGCGAGCCGGGCGCTCGCCGAAGCGTGGGACGCGGGCGACGAGGTGCTCGTGCCCAGCATCTGCTACGGGGAGGCGATGGTTCGCCCGCTCGAGCGAGGCGGGGAGCCGCTCGCGCAGGCCGACGCCTTCTTCGACTCACAGACGATCGTCCCGATCGGCCGCGAGGAAGCGAGGGAAGCCGCCCGGCTGCGCGGACTCCACCGGCCCTGGCTCCGGATGCCCGACGCGATCGTCCTCGCGACCGGACTGCTCCGAGCCGCGTCCATCCTGACCGGCGACGCCCGCTGGGCGAAGGTCTCCCCACTCGCCCGCGTCATAGCCGAACGCGAGCCCTAGCCGGTTCCTCCGTCCGAGAAGCTCCTCCAAGATCCGCTTCAGGCGGCCAACCAGACGCTTGCGCTACGCGCCGCTCTCCAGGCGCTCCTTCAGCCGGGTCTGGTCCTGCGGGACCCGCTTGCGGGCATCGCGCATGGCGAGCGGTGCGAGCAGCTTGCCGATGCCGTGCCCTGCGAAGTCGAGCTCGAGCGTGAGGCGCGACCGGCTGCCGTCCCCGACCGGCTCGACGGTGATGGTGCCGGAGGGCCGCACCGGGCCGCTGATGACGCGAAACGCCACCCTGCGGGGCGGGTCGTGCTCGGTGATCTCGTACGTGGACTTGACCTTCCCGCCCCGCATGCGGCGCGTCTCGGCGGCGCGCGAGCCGACGCGGGTGGGGCCGTCCGTCTCGACCTGGACGCTGACGATCTGATCCTGCCACTCGCCGTGCCGGTCGAGCTGGTCGAGGTACGCGAAGACGTCGTCCGGGCTCCTCCCGATTTCGACGCTGTGGACGATCGGTGCCATGAGCTGCCTCCTCGTCAGGTGAACGGCAGCGATCGTCGCGCGCTCAGCGCCTCAAGTCAACCGGCCGGGATCGAGCGGCGGCCGCGCCCGGCCGGCTTCGGACTCCGATCGGATAGAATGCTGTTCATATCGGTGTTCCGAATCATGTCCATTGAGGACCCGTTCCGTTCGCCCGAACTAGCTTCGCTCTGCTTCCGGCTGCTCTCGCGCGCGCAGGTGATGGGCTTCCTTCCGGAGGACGCCGACGGGCAGACGCGTCTCGACCGCCGACTCCTCGAGGGCGTCGGCGAGCGGCTTGCCCGCGCCGGCGTCGCCCAGGAAGCCGCTCTGCTCCTGGCGGACGCAGCCGGGAACGAGGAGCGGACCGCCGACGCGCTTCGCCGGACGATCGACGCCGTCGACGCCTCGCCGCACCCGGAGGGGGAGTGGGCGCCGGCGCGGGAGCTCCTCGGCGACGAACTGCTCGCCCGGCTCGTTCGCGTGTCGCCGTCGTCGCTTCGCCGCTACGCAACGGGCATGCGGCCGACGCCGGACGGCGTCGCCTGGCGCTTGCACGCGGTCGCTCGGATCCTCGCCGCCCTCGTCGGCTCGTACAACGCCTACGGCGTGCGCCGCTGGTTCGAGCGGCCGCGGACGGCGCTCCAAGGGCGAGCTCCGGCGGAGCTCGTCGCCGAGGCGGGAAGCGAGGAGGACGCCGGGCTCGCCCGGGTGCTTGCCCTTGCCGAGTCGCTAACCGGGGCCGGTGCCGCCACCTGAGCGCCGTGATCTGGTTCCGCAATGTCGATCGCCGCTACCCCTTCCTCTGGGAGACGTCCGATCAGCCGCCCGCCCGCTGGCACGGCGAGGGCGAGGGGCCCGTCCAGTACCTCGCTTCGACGCCGGACGGCGCCTGGGCCGAGTTCCTTCGCCGGGAGGAGATCGCGGACGCAGACGATCTCGACGGAGTCGAGCGCTCCCTGTGGGCGATCGAGGCAGACGACGCCTCCGAGCGAGTCGCCGAGCCTGACCTCGCGGCCGGAGTGCTGACGGGCGGCCTGGCGAGCTACGCCGCATGCCGCGTCGAGGCGCGTCGGCTTCGCGCGACGGGCGCGAGCGCGCTCAGCGCCCCGTCCCCCGCCCTGCTCCCGGGGGCCGCTCGAGGCCAGCGCGCCGCGGGCGGCCTTGCCGCGGCGCCCGAGCGGGACGGCGAGATGCTCGTCCTCTTCGGCCCCCGGCCGAGCGTGACCGGCTGGCTCTGCGTCGAGGCCGGCCGGCCGCCGGAGCGGCTGCTCCCGCTCGTGCGGCACCTCGGGTAGCACGCATCAGATACCGTCGCAACGTCATGCTCCGACGGGCTACCAGGGAGATTCGCGATGGCTGACGCACGACAGGTAGGGGCGGCGTTCGTCGACGCCTTCAACGCTCACGACGAAGGGAGGATGCGCGAGCTCAACGCCGAGAACGCGGTGATCGAGGCGCCGGGCGACATCCGGATGGAGGGCCGGGAAGCGGCCACGCAGTACCCGATGACCTGGCTGCGGGCGTTCCCGGATGCGCGGATCACGGTTCACAACGAGCTCGTGGCCGGCGAGTGGGTGGTGCAGGAGTTCACGTTCGAGGGGAACCACGACGCGACCCTCGCGACTCCGACCGGGGACATCCCCGCGACGCACCGCCACCTGAAGGGGCGCGGGGTGCAGATCCTCCACGTCCAGAACGGCGAGGTGGCGGACACGCGCCTCTACTTCGACCAGGTCCAGGTCATGACGCAGCTCGGGCTCATGCCCGAGCCGGCGACGGCCTAGCACTTCCGGACACGCGTGAGAGCGGCGGGGCGTCCGCCGCTCTCGCCCGCCCGGCGCAGGCGGGCGTCTACGACCTCTGGACTCCCATCGTGATCGTCGCGACGTAGCCGGCGCCGTTCTTCGAGACGCTCAGCGTCGAGCTCTTGCCGCCGTTGCGGTAGACGAAGTCGTTCG
>JBGPNP010000298.1:0-3857 GCA_041487575.1 Gaiellaceae bacterium
AGCCAGCGCACCTCCTCGAGCATCTGCCGCTCGCCCCCGCCGGCTATGGTCAGGGGCGAGTAGAGCACGGCGATCCGGAGGGACGGGTCGCTCATGGGCCGACCCTCCGCGCGACATCCTCCCGAGCGAAGCGATGGGACAAGCTCGCGCCGCGGAAAATGCGCAGCATTTTCCGCGGATACCTCACACGGCCCTCCCGACGACGAGGGCGCTCCAGGTCGTCTCGTCCGGGTCCTCGTCGAGCGTTCCGAAGCGGGAGAACGAGAGTGCCTCGAAGCCCGCGAGCCGGAAGAGGAGCTCGAGCTCGTTGCGGAAGAAGAAGCGCACGACATGTGTCTCCTCGTCCCGCCGTCCCTGCCGGTCGATCTCGTAGTGGACGCGGCAGAGCCGGCGCCCGACGTCCAGCTCCGCACGGGCGCGGCGGGTGACGACTACCCCTTCGTCGTCGACGGCTTCCTTCGTCCGCTCGCCCGGCCCCTCGGCGACGACCGCGGGCCCCCACCACGTGTCGAGGACGAGGAGACCCCCGGGCCGAACGTGGCGGCGGGCGTTCGCGAGAGCCTGGAGGACGTCCTCGTTCGAGCGCTGGTACGAGAGGACGGCGAACATCAAGAGCGCGGCGTCGAACCGGTCGCCTGCGTCGACGGTGCGCACGTCGCCGAGCAGCCAGCGGACCTGGCTCGACTTGGTTCGCGCGCGGCGGAGCATGTCGGGCGAGAGGTCGACGCCCGTGAGCTCGTAGCCTCGCTCGGCGAGGATGGCCGCGTGCGAGCCCGTCCCGCAGCCGAGATCGACGATCCTGCGCGTCCTGCCGACGCCGTGGCGGTCGAGCGCTCCTTCGATCAGGTCGCACTCGGCCGGGTAGTCCTTGTCCGTGTAGAGCGCGTCGTAGACGCTCGCGTAGGTGGTCGTGAACATCGTCACTCCCGGAGGAGCGCCCTCTCCACGGCCGCCGCGACGGCTTCGACGTCCTCGTCCGCGAGCCCGAGCCCGGACGGCAGGTAGAGCCCCTGCCGCGCGATTCGCTCGGCGACGGGATAGCGCTCCCCCGCGAAGAGCCCCCGGCTCAAGAACACGGGCTGCTCGTGCATGCCGACGAAGAAGGGCCGCGTCTCGACGCCTTCGGTCTCCAGCCGCCCGGCGAGCGCCTGCGCGTCGAGGCCGGTCTCCTCGGAGACGACGATGCCGTACATCCAGTAGACGTTGCGCGCCCACGGCATCTCGACGGGCAACTCGAGGCCCTCGACGTCCGAGAGGAGCTCCGTGTAGCGGGCGCCGATCTCGCGCTTGCGGGCCACGCGGCGGTCGAAATCCTCCACCTGCGCGAGCCCGACGGCCGCCTGGAGGCTCGTCAGCCGGTGGTTGTAGCCGACCTCCGTGTGGAGGAAGCGACGCTCCGGGCGGAAGGCCATGTTGACGTAGCTGCGGACCCGGGCCGCGAGCTCGGCGTCGTCGGTCACGACCATGCCGCCCTCGCCGGTGGTGAGGATCTTGTTGGCGTAGAAGCTGAAGCAGGCGACGTCACCGAGGCCGCCCGTCCTGATGCCGCAGTACTCCGCTCCGTGGGCCTCGGCGGCGTCCTCGACGAGCGCAAGCGGGTGCCTGAGCGCGAGCGCGCGAAGGGAACCCATGTCCACGGGATGGCCGTAGATGTGGACCGCCATCACCGCGCGCGTGCGCGGCGTGAGCAGCCCGGCGACCTGGGAGACGTCCATGCACCACGTGCGCTCGTCGCAGTCGACGAGAACGGGCGTCGCCCCGGCCGCGAGGATCGCGTGGGCGCAGCCGATGAAGGTGAAGGTGGGCATGAGGACCTCGTCACCGGGTTCGAGCCCGAGCGCGGCTACCGCGGCAAAGAGCGCGGCTGTGCCGCTCGAGACGGCGACCCCGTGTTCGACCCCGCAGAGGCGGGCCCAGGCCTTCTCGAAACGGGCGACGTAGGGCCCGCTGGAGGAGATCCACCCGCTGCGCACGCAGTCGAGCACGTACTCGGTCTCGCGAGGCCCGAGCAGCGGCTCGTTGACCGGGATCGTCGAGGTGAGGGTGCCCGCGCCGCTCATGCGCTCGTGGGGATCAGCGGCTCGTCGAGCCGGTAGGTGTCCGCCTCGTAGTTGCGCCCGCCGCGCGGGCCCCGGGTCAGCACGACCATCGACGAGGGCTCGAGGGCCTCCATCGCGTGCTTCTCCATCGGCCCGCTCATGAGCAGGTCGCCCGCCGTCACGGTGCCTTGCGCTCGCTCGCCGTCGGGGCTCTCGACGACGTAGCGCAGCGCCCCGCGGAGCACGTAGACCCACTGGTAGGTCTCCCGGTGGAAGTGGTTGCCGCGCACCGCGCCCGGGGCCGAGTCGATGATCGTGACGTGCTCGACCGGCTCCCCCTGGAGGACGTCGGCGATCGCGCCCCGCCGGTCCTGGAAGGTCGGCTCGACGTGGCGGTGGATCATCTCGCCGCCCCCAGAGCCCCCGAGAGCATCGCGGCCTCGCCGGCCGGGACCACTGTCGGATGCGGCATCGGGATGATGAAGCGGCCTCCGGCTTCCTGGTACGCGGCGAGGTTCCCCATGATCTCCGCGGCGAAGTTCCAGGCGAGGAGGAGCGCGTAGTCCGGGCCGTCGGCGAGCAACTCTTCGTCGGCGACGACCGAGATGTCCCCGCCCGGGGTGTAACGGCCGATCTTGAGCGCGGCCTTCTCGGTCACGTAGTCGAGGGTCTCGCGGCCGATCCCGCAGTAGTTGAGGAGTGTCGAGCCCTTGGCCGGCGCGCTGACGCCGGCGATGCGCTTGCCTTCGGCCTTGAGGCCGAAGAGGAGCTCGCGGAGCTGCGTCCGGTGCTCCGCCACCTCGACGGCGAAGGCGTGCAGCCGCACGAGATCGTGAACGCCCTCGGCCCGCTCCCGCTCGAGGAGCCTTCCGAGCGACTCCTCGTCCACCTCGTGCTCGCCGCGGTCGATGAAGACGCGGCACGAGCCGCCGTGGAGGTCGACCTCCTCGACGTCGAACATCCGCATCCCGAGCCGTGCGAGGAAGGGCACGAGCGGACGCAGCGAGAGGTACGAGAGGTGCTCGTGGTAGATCGTGTCGTACTCCATGCGGGCGAGCAGGTTTGCGAAATGAGGCGCCTCGAAGACGAAGACTCCGCCCGGCTCGAGCAGCGCGTCGACGGCCGTCATGAACGCGTCGAGATCGTCGACGTGGGCGAAGACGTTGGACGCCGTGATCACCGCGGCCGGCCCGTGCTCCGCCCGTATCTCCTCACACAGGCCCGGTCCGAAGAAGGTCGGGATCGTCGGGATCCCGCTCGCCCGCGCGATCGCGGCGATGTTCTCGGCCGGATCGACGCCGAGCACCCGGGCCCCCTCCTCCGCGAACCCCTGGAGGAGGACGCCGACGTTCGAGCCGACGTCGACGACCAGGTCGTCCTTCCCGAGCCCGAACCGGCCGGCGACGCCGGCGGCGAAAGCGCGGAAGTGCTCCCTTCCGGCCCGGGTCGTCGAGGACTCGTAGGGGTAGTCGTCCTGGTAGAGGATCTCCGGCGCGACCACGCACGAGAGCTGCGACAGGCCGCACTCCGTGCAGAACACGACGGTGAGCGGGAAGTGGACGACCGGGCGCCGGATCTGATCCAGACGCAGGAACTGGTCGGCGGGTGGCATGTGGCCGAGGTCGAGGTAGGGGACGAGCCGGGCGCCTCCGCAGGTGCGGCAGTGCGTGACGGTTCGGGCCGTCCGGCCGACGAGGTCGTGGATCGCAGCGGTCATGTGCCCTCCTCGGGTCTGGTTTGCTGTATGGCTGTGCGGCGCGAGGGTCGCGTCCGGCGGCGGGACGGCAGTGCATGACGCAGCGAGGTCGCCAGGCACGC
>JBGPNP010000299.1:0-3857 GCA_041487575.1 Gaiellaceae bacterium
CTGGCGCTGTCGGCGCTCTCCTTCGTCGTCCTCACGAGCTTCGTCAACGTCGTCGCGGCCTTGCTCGCGGTCGCCGGGAATCTCTTCTACGTGATCGTCTACACGCGCTGGCTCAAGCGGACGACGCCGCAGAACATCGTCATCGGCGGCGCCGCCGGGGCGGTGCCGCCGCTCGTCGGGTGGGCGGCGGCGACCGGGAACCTGACCGTCCCGGCGCTCTTTCTCTTCCTGATCGTCTTCGTCTGGACGCCGCCGCACTTCTGGGCGCTCGCGCTCCTCATCAAGCGCGACTACGAGGCCGCCCGCGTGCCGATGCTCCCGGTCGTGCGCGGTGAGCCGGAGACGGCGCGCGCGATCGTCCGCTACTCGATCGCCCTCGTCGGCGTCTCGCTCCTGCCGTTCGCGTGGCACACGCTCGGCTTCCTCTACCTCGGCTCGGCGCTCGCCCTGGGCGCCGTCTTCGTCGCGCTCGCCCTCGCGCTCCTGCGCTCGACCGACCGGACGCACGCGCGCCGCCTCTTCTCCTACTCTCTCAGCTACCTCGCGCTCCTCTTCGTCGCGATGGCGCTCGACCTCATCCTCGTCTGACGCACGCCGTCTGCGGCTGATCGCGCGGCCGCGTATCCCCTTTAAGAGGGAGTGCCGGGCGGAGCCCTGTGCCGACAACGCTCTAGAAGCATGGCCGCTCGTTTCCTCTCCGTCGTCCTCGCCGCGCTCGCGCTCGCGCTCGCGCCGGCGGCGCTCGCATCCTCGGCGCCGCAGGGCCTGCACGGGTTCCAGTTCAAGGCCGACGAGGCCGAGCAGCCGACGCACGTCTTCGCGCGCACGCCCGCCTTCGCCTGGAACCCCGTCCCGGGCGCCGACCACTACGAGTTCCAGCTCTCGACGAGCTCGACGTTCGCCGACAACGGCATCGTCTGGGAAGACGACGGCGTGGCCGGCCCGATCATGACGCTACCGCTCACGCTGCCCTGGATGACCGGCGCGAAGTACTCCTTCTACGCCCACGTCCGCGCGGTCGTCGACGGCGAAGAGGGGCCCTGGGGCGCGCCCTACGGCTTCAACATGCGGCCTCCCGGAGCGCCGCAGAGCCTCTCGAACGGGACGAACCCGACCCCGGGCATGGTCCGCTGGACGCCCGTCGACGGCGCCACCGCCTACGAGGTCGTCTTCCTCTACGAGCTCGGCCAGGGCAAGACGAAGAAGATCAAGACCGCGACGACGGCGGTCGACCTGCGCGAGTACTACACGCTCCACAACGGCGTCGACTGGGCAAACGTCGTCTACTGGCGCGTCCGCGCGGTGCGCGAGCTCGACGCCAAGTCGGCGCAGAACGGCCTCCCCGCCGCGAGCTACGGCCCCTGGAGCGCGCGCAACCGCACGGTCGAGCCGCCGATCGGCACCGGCCCGATCCACCTCCTCGGCGCGATGTCTCGCAGCCGCCCGGGTCTGGACGTGCGCAGCCCGAACACGTCCTCGAGCGAGGCCGGCCCGCACGAGCTCTCCCCCGGCTTCTGGTGGAGCGGCGTCACGAGCCCCGCCCCCGAGAGCCTCGGCCTCTGCCCGTCCGCTACGAGCCTGTACGGGGTCACCTGCCCCCTCTTCCGGGTCTACGTCTACAGCGACGCCGACTGCGTCAATCGCATCCACACCGGGGACATCGTCGGCAGCCCCGCATACGTCCCTCGGCTCAGCCAGCCGCTCCTGCTCCCGACCGACTCGAAGACGCTCGCGAAGGCGGCCGGGGTCTGGCTCGGCGACGGCAGCGAGGGCAACACGTACGACGCAGGCGGGGACAAGATGCTCGCGAGCGGCGTGACGGTGGACGACGGCTCGGCCGCGACCACCTCGTCGGGCGGCTCGGGAGCCTCTTCGGGCTCGTCGAGCAGCGGCTCCTCCGCCTCGAGCACCTCCGCGAGCTCGGCGAGCACGGCCGTCGCCGACCGCAAGAACGGCTTCTGGGACCTGAACTGGCAGACGAGCCGCTACTACTGGACGGTCGTTCCCGTCGTCCCGCTCCTCATCCTCGACTCCGACTCGGGCGAGGCGAAGGTCGAGTGGCACGACGCCGCCTTCGGGCAGGACATGTGCGCGGCCGGCGAGGCAGGCGTCTTCGGCAAGACGAGCGCCGTCGTCACGACCACCGCCTCCGGGGTGCCCTTCATCTCCGGGATGTCGTCGACCGGCCAGCTCGTCGCCGCGACCACCGCGACGCCGACCTTCTTCGGGAAGCCCGTGGTCGCCTGGAAGCCCGCCCCCGGCGCGCAGAGCTACGAGATCCAGTGGAGCAAGAAGCCCTACCCGTGGAAGACGGCCGGCAAGCTCGTCACCCCGGCGACCGCCGCCCTCGTCGACATGCCGATCGGCCACTGGTACTACCGCGTGCGCGGCCTCGACCGGACGCTTCCGGGCCTCCCCGGCCTGACCTGGAGCGCGACCGCAGAGGTGACGATCATGCCGCCGACGTTCACCGTCGTGTCGAGCGCGATCAAGACTACGGCGAAGGCCAAGCGATGAGCGCCCGCGTCCGCGTCGCCCTGCTCGCCGCCGTCGTCGGAGCCTTCCTCGCCTCGGCCTCGGCGGCCGTCGCCGCACCCGCAGCCCCGTCGGTGCCCGACCTCGTCTCCGCTTCAGACAGCGGCACGAGCTCGAGCGACAACGTCACGAGCGACTCGACGCCGACGTTCACCGTCGACGCGGGCGTCTCCCAGGCCGGGATGTACGTCACCCTCTACGTCCAGACGGGCAGCGGCGCGGCGACCCAGGCTGCCGACCGAACGCTCGTGCCGAGCTCCGGCATCGTCACCGTCACGGCGGGAACGGGCGGCAGCCCCTACACGGGCTCGCTCGGCGACGCCACCTACAACGTCACGGCCAAGGTGGACGACGGCGACTCCGGCACGGCCGGCACGTACTCGAACGCCTCGACAGCCCTCTCATTGCAGGTCGACACGGCCGCACCCACGCTCGCGAGCGCGCCTACTCTCGTCGACTTCGTCGGCTCGACGAACACCGTCACCTTCACGCAGACGCCCCGCTTCGACGTCGTCGCCGCCTCGGGGACGGTCGTCACCCTCTACGAGGGGAGCACGTCGCTCGGCTCGGCCACCGCCACCGACAGCGGCTTGGCGCGCATCACGGTCTCGACCGCCCTCGCGGACGGCTCGCATGCGATCTACGCCAAGGGCTCCGATCCGGCCGGCAACAGCTCCGGCGCGACGGCCTCGGTGACGATCACGGTCGACTCCTCCGCGGCGACCGCCGGCACGCCCGACCTGCTCGCCTCCGACGACGACGGCGACTCGAACAGCGACAACTACACGACGAACCCGCGGCCGCGCTTCACGGTCGCAACGGAGGCAAGCGCCCGCGTCACGCTCTACGAGGACGGGATCGCGCTCGGCTCGGCGACCGCGGACTCGAGCGGCGTCGCCACCGTCCAGGTGCGCGAGGCGCTGTGGCTCGACCCAGGTGAGCACTGCCTCTATGCGATCGCGATGGACTCGCTTGCGAACGCCGGTGCCCCGAGCTCCACGCTCTGCGTCACCATCGCCCCGGGCGCCGAGCCCTTCACGACGAACCTCGGCGTCACGCTGGACGGCTCCGACCTGGCCGTCTCGCTCCGCACGACGAAGTGGGCCAAGGTGACCGTCAAGGTCGTCGCCGGCGGCCGCGTCGTGGCCAAGGCCAGCGGCACGGCGAAGGCCGGCAAGCGGACGACGCTCGAGCTCCGCCTGAAGGGCGCCGCAGGACGGCACGCCCGCTACGTCGTCATCACGACGCTGCGCAGCGCGAGCGGCAAGACGCTCGTCATCCGCCGCGTCGTCCGCCGCTAGAGCTCTCTGCCGCGAGCCGGC
>JBGPNP010000300.1:0-3854 GCA_041487575.1 Gaiellaceae bacterium
CGCCGCGATCCTGGCCGCGATCCGGTACATCCCGGAGTCGCGCGCCGAGAAGCGCCCGGACACGGCCGACGTCGGCGGCGCGGTCTCGGTCACGGCCGGGCTCCTCGTGCTCGTCTACGCGATCGTCAAGACCCAGGACTACGGCTGGACGTCGGGCCGCACGCTCGGGCTGGCGGCGCTCGCCCTCGTGCTGCTGGTCGCCTTCGTCGTGATCGAGCATCGCTCGAAGGCGCCGCTGATCCGGCTCGGCATCTTCCGCGTCCGCTCCCTGACGAGCTCGAACCTGTCGATGCTGTTCGTCGTCTCCGCCCTCTTCGGGATGTTCTTCTTCGCCTCGATCTACGTGCAGGAGATCCTCGGTTACAGCCCGCTGAAGGCGGGCCTCGCCTTCGTGCCGATCACCGGCGGAATCGTCATCGGCGCCGTGCTCGCCCAGCAGCTGATCCGGACGCTCGGGGTGAGGAGGGTGCCCCTGATCGGGATGGCGATGGCGACCGGCGGCCTCGTCCTCCTCGGCATGATTCCGACGCACGGGACCTACCTGGCCGACCTCTTCCCGGGCCTGATGCTGATGTCCGTCGGGATGGGCCTGACCTTCGTGCCCGTCACCCTGATCGCGACCACGAACATCGACGCGGAGGACGCGGGGCTCGCCTCCGGGATCTTCAACACTGCGCAGCAGGTCGGCGGTGCGCTCGGGCTGGCGGCGCTGTCGACGCTCGCCGCCAGCCGGACGAGCCACGCGCTCACCGGCGTTCGCAGCCCGTCGGCCGAGCGGCACGCCTCCGCGCTCGTCGACGGGTTCCAGGTCGCCTTCCTCGCGGGAGCGGGGCTGATGCTGGTCGCCGCTGTGCTCGTCGCCGTGCTGATTCGCCGGTCTGACGTTGCCCAGATCCACGCCGCCGAGGAGCCGGCGCTGGCGAGCGTCTAGGGCTGATGGAGACGATCTCGGAGCCGGCGCTACGGGCCGACGCGCAGCGGAACCTCACCCGCATCCTCGCCGCCGCCCGCGAGGTGTTCGCCGAGGAGGGCGTCGAGGCGAGCATCGCCCAGGTCGCCGAGAAAGCGGGGGTCGGCACCGCGACGATCTTCCGGCGCTTCCCCACGAAGGACGATCTGCTCGCGGCGGTCGTCGAGCACCGTATCGAGGACATTGCCGAGACGACGCGCCGCGCGACGGAGAGCAAGGACCCGGCGAAGGGACTGCGGCAGCTGATGGCCCGTGCGATCGAGCTCTACATCCACGACCGCGGCCTCTGCGAGTCGACCGGCACCGCCCTGTTCGACAAGCCCCGGATCCACGAGCTCGCCGAGGAGGTCAACGCGGGCATCGAGGCGCTCCTCGCCAGGGCCAAGGACGCAGGCGCGGTGAGGACGGACATCACGGCGGCCGACATCTCGATGCTGCTCTTCGCCGTCGCCTCGGCGGGGCTCAAGCTCGAGCCCGCGGTGCCGGGTGCCTGGCACCGCTATCTGGACGTCGTCCTGGACGGCCTGCGTCCCGAAGGAGCCCGGCCGCTCTCGCGGCGGGCGCTGACCCGGGCCCAGCTCGACGCGGCCTGGGAGGGCTGCCCCCAGCGCGAGCGCTAGCGCCGAGGCCGAGTCATGCGCGGCGGCCGCCCATTCGAGCGGCCGCCGGCACGTCTATAGCAGCGCTCCCTCAGGCAGCCACGGCCACCGGGGCACCGCCCTCGCCCGCGTACGTCGCGGCGTAGCCCACGAGCCGCCCGAGCGGGGCGCCGAGCACGAGGCCCGCCTTCTGCAGCCAGGCCGGCGGGAACGGGAGCCGAACCGTGTCGAAGTGCGCACTCGCGATCACGGCGAGCCGGAGCGGGTTCGGCATCCCTTTCCGGTTCGTCTTGCCGTCGGCGGCAAGCGCGAACATCGTCTCGAGGAGCGACTCGAACTGGAGTGCGGGCCGCACCTCGCAGACGAAGCGGACTTCGTCGTCGCCTGCGTTCCAGAAGCGGTGCGACGTCCCGGGCTCGACCGTGACGACGTCGCCTGCGCCGAGGGCCAGCTTCTTGCCGCCGGCCTTCATGCCGAGCTTGCCCGACTTGACCGTGAAGCGCTCGCTCTGGGCCGGATGGACGTGCGCGGCCGCGACGAACCCGTGCGGCTGGACGACGGTCTCGATCACGACTGCCTCGCCGCTGGTGTCGCGCGAGGTGGCGAGAAAGGTGATGCGCTCGCCGGTGACCGGGTTGTGGATCGTCTCTCCTGTGCGGATCATTCTGCGCCTCCTTCGTGGCGTCGTTGACACCACGGATGCTGCGCTCGTGGGCCTCGAAAATCGTCGGCCGCGAGGGCGATTCCGCCTCGGCGCCCCGGCCGATTTCGAGGAGGCGCTACTCGTCCTGAAGGAGGACTACGACTCGCCCGGCTGGACGAGGCCCGACTCGTACGAGAGCACGACAGCCTGCACCCGGTCGCGCAGGTCGAGCTTCATCAGCACGTGCGCGACGTGGGTCTTCACGGTCGTTTCGCTGACGAACAGCTCCGCGGCGATCTCGGCGTTCGAGAGGCCGCGCGCGATCAGCTTCAGCACCTCGAGCTCGCGTGCGGTCAGCTCTGCGAGCTTCGGCGGCAGCGTCCGCACCGAGTCGGGTGGGCGGCGGACGAACTCCTCGATCACGCGCCGGGTGACCGACGGCGCCAGCAGTGCGTCGCCGCTCGCCACCGCGCGGATGCCCGCGACGAGCTGCTCGGGCGGGACGTCTTTGAGGAGGAAGCCGCTGGCGCCGGCCCGGAGGGCGTCGTAGACATACTCGTCCATGTCGAAGGTGGTGAGCATCACGACCTTCGTCTCGGTTCCGTCCCCTTCGAGCAGCCGGCGAGTCGCTTCGATGCCGTCGACCTCGGGCATGCGGACGTCCATCAGGACGACGTCCGGCTTCAGGCGCCGCGCCTCCGCCTCGGCCTCGCGCCCGTCCGCCGCCTCGCCCACGACTTCCATGTCGGTCTCGGCCTCGAGAATCATGCGGAAACCGGCGCGAACGAGCGCCTGGTCGTCGGCGATCAGGACCCGCACAGTGGGGCCGTCACCCGCGGTCGCGAGCTCGTCCTGGCGGTCGGCGAGCATCGCGGCGCCTTGGCCGGCTGTGCGCAAGGCCGGAAAGTCGCCTTCGAGCCCGGAGACCGCAAGCTGGCAGATCCGCACGGGGCGGTCGAAATCCTTGAGCAGGTGCGAGCCGAGGTCGCGGAGCTCGAGGCCGTCGAGCGCCTCCTCCTCGTCCTCGAGCAGCGAGCGCGTCGTCTCCGAGAGGAGGATCTGCCCGCCGTGGCCGGCGTCGCAGATCCGCGCGGCACGGTGCACGGCGAGGCCGACGTACTGGTCGCCGGCAAGCGATGCCTCGCCGGTGTGGATGCCGATCCGGGCGCGCACCTCGACTCCCTCGGGCCAGACGTGCGCTGCGAGGGCGCGCTGCGCCGCCACGGCTGCGTCGACGGCCTGTCTCGGCCGGCGGAAGGCGACAAAGAACGAGTCGCCGTCTGCGTCGAGCTCCCGTCCTCCGGCGTCCTCCCAGGCCGCGCGGAGCAGCCGCTCGTGCTCGACCATGACTGCGCCGTAGCCGTCGCGAAGCCTCCGCAGGAGCGCCGTCGAGCCCTCGACGTCCGAGAACAGAAAGGTGACGGTTGCCGTACCGGTTTCGTCCATTGTCACGCGATCGGGAGTCTGGCGCGAAGCCGGTAGCCGCCCTCGGGCCGGGGACCGGTCTCCAGCTCGCCACCGTACACCGACACGCGCTCGCGCATGCCGACGAGGCCGTGCCCGCCCTTGTCGCCGTCGCCGCCGCCGCGGCCGTCGTCGCTCACCGTCAGCTCGACGTGCCCGTCGCTGTAGCGGACGAGCA
>JBGPNP010000301.1:0-3848 GCA_041487575.1 Gaiellaceae bacterium
CGAGAACGGCCTCGCAATCGAGGCGGACGTGACGGACGAGGCGTCCTGCGAGCGCGCGGTGCGCGAGCTGGAGGAGCGGTTCGGGCCCGTGGGCATCGTTGTCAACGCGGCCGGGATCTCGCCGGTCCGCCAGCGGGCGGAGCTCCACGACGTTGACGCCTGGCGGAAGATCCTCGAGGTCAACCTCACGGGCGCCTACCTGATGACGCGGGCAGCCGCGCCCGGGCTGCTCACGGCCGGCGGCGCCGTCCTCATGCTCGCGAGCGTCGCGGGGGTTGTCGCGAGCCCGCGGATCGCGGGCTACGGCGCCTCGAAGGCGGGGCTCGTCCAGCTCACGCGGACGCTCGCGCGCGAGTGGGCCGATCGTGGCGTGCGCGTGAACGCCCTCTGTCCCGGCTACTTCGAGACCGAGATGACGAAGGCGATGCTCGCCGTCGAGCACCTCCGAGACGAGGTGATCGCAACGACGCCGCTCGGCCGGCTCGGGAGGCTCGAGGAGGTCGTCGCGCCGGCGCTTTTCCTGCTCTCCGACGAGGCCTCGTACATCACAGGCGCCGCGCTCCTCGTCGACGGGGGGACGTCGGCGTGACCGAAGGGACGCCCGGCGTGACCGACCCCTCGAGCCCACGCCCCCTCCCAGGGTGGGGGGACGGCCCCTTGCAAGCAGCCTACCGCCGGAATCCGCGCGGGTGGCGCGCGCTTCGTGCCGATTCCGGGCCGACCTGCGAAAAGTTTGACTCCACCTGCTCGAGCAGCCGGTCGGAAGCCCGTTGAGCGAGGTCACCTACCTCGAGGCGATCCGCGCCGCGCTAGCGGACGCCCTCGCCGAGGACGAGCGCGTCTTTCTCATCGGCGAGGACATCGGCCACTTCGGCGGCGCGTTCGGCGTCACGAAGGGGCTCTGGGAGGAGTTCGGCGATGAGCGCGTCATCGACACGCCGATCTCCGAGGAAGGCTTCGTCGGCGCTGCAATCGGCGCCGCCTGGATGGGCGAGCGGCCGATCGTCGAGCTCCAGTTCGCCGACTTCGTCTCCTGCCCGTTCGACGCGATCGTGACCGTCGCGGCGAAGACCCACTGGCGCTCGGGCATCCGCCTCCCGCTCGTCATCCGAGCGCCGTTCGGCGGCGGCGTGCGCGGCGGGCCCTTCCACTCCCAGTGCCCAGAGGGATGGTTCGTCGGCGTCGCCGGGCTCAAGGTCGTTTGCCCGGCGACGGTCGAGGACGCCTACGGGCTCCTGCGCGCGGCCGTGGAGGACGACGACCCCGTCCTCTACTTCGAGCACAAGGCGCTCTACCGGCGCCTCCGCGGCGAGGCGCCCGACTCCGGGCACCGCACCCCGATCGGCCGGGCCCGCGTCGCGCGACCGGGGGCCGCAGCCACCGTGGTCACGTATGCGGCCGGCGTCGACCTCGCCCTCCGCGCCGCCGACGGGCTCGACGTCGAAGTGCTCGACCTCCGCACCGTCTGGCCATTCGACCGCGACGCCGTGCTCGAGTCCGTCGCCCGCACCTCGCGCGTGCTCGTCCTCCAGGAGGCCCCGCGCTCGGCCGGCGTCGCCGGCCAGATCCTCTCCCTCGTCGCGCGGGAGGCCTTCGAGCGCCTCGACGCGCCGCCCGTGCTCGTAGCGCCGCCCGACACGCCGGTGCCGTTCGCGCCCGAGCTCGAGGACGCGTACCTTCCCTCCGTCAAGTCGGTGCGCCGAGCCATCGAGGATCTCCTTGCCTACTGAAGTGACGCCGACGATCGCCGCGCCGGAGGTCCCGCGCGAGACGCGGCTCGAGCTCTTCCGCCTCATGCTCCTCCAGCGGCTCGCCGAGGAGCGGATCATGGCGCTCTACCGGCAGGGGCGGATCCCCGGAAGCGTCTACACGGGGTACGGCCAGGAGGCGGTCGCCGCCGCGGCCGGCCTCGCGCTCGGCCCGGACGACGTCGTCGCGCCGCTCAACCGGGAGCAGGCCAGTCACTACGCCCGCGGTGTGCCGGTCGCGCACGTCCTGCGCAACTTCCTCGGCAAGGGGACCGGCCCGAGCCGCGGCCGCGACGGGAACATGCACTTCGGGGTTCCGGAACGGGGCGTCTTCCCGCTCGTCTCGCATCTCGGCGACCTCTGCCCGGTCGTCGTCGGCGCCGCGCTCGCGTTCAAGCGGCGCCGTGAGCCGCGTGTCGCGCTGACCTTCTGGGGCGACGGCGCCATGTCGGTCGGGGACGTCCACGAGGGCTTGAACCTCGCCGGCGTCCTTCAGGTGCCCGCCGTCTTCGTCATCCAGTCGAACCGCTACGCCTACTCGACGCCCACCGAGCGCCAGATGGTGAACGCAAACATCGCCGAGCGGATCGAGGGCGGCTGGTCGATCCCCTGCGAGCAGGTTGACGGTACCGACGCGCTCGCTGTCTACCAGACGGTGCACGCCGCAGCCGAGCGCGCCCGCGCAGGCCAGGGGCCGCAGGCGGTCGAGGCGCTCACGCTGCGTGGCCACGGCCACGCCGCGCACGACGATGCGCGCTATGTCCCGAGCGAGCTTCGCGGGCGCTACGGCGACCCGATCGAGCGGCTGGCGGCGCGGCTCCGCCTCGACGGCCTCGACGAGCAGGAGCTCGAGAGCGCCCGCGCGGCAGCAGCCGCAGAGGTCGCGGCCGCACTCGCCGAGGCGGAAGCGGCGCCGGCGCCCGACCCGTCGACGCTCGAAGACGGCGTGTATGCGACGCCCATCGGAGGTGGTGCGCGGTGATCGACTTCTCCATCCCGCCCGAGGTCGAGGAGACCGCCGGACGCGTCCGCTCGTTCGTGCGCGACGTCTGCATCCCGGCGGAGGCCCGCGACCGCGGCCACGGCCACGGGCTCGACGCGGGCCTCAGAGCCGAGCTGCAGGAGGCGGCCCGGCGGGCGGGAATCTTCGCGCCGCACATCGCCACGGAGTACGGCGGCCTCGGCCTCGACATCCGCGGCTGGAGCGTCGTCTTCGAGGAGGCGGGCTACAGCCTGCTCGGCCCGCCCGCCCTCAACTGCGCCGCCCCGGACGAGGGCAACATGCACCTACTCGCCCAGACCGCGAGCGCGGAGCAGAAGGAGCGGTACCTGCGGCCTCTCGCCGCGGGCGAGATCCGCTCGTGCTTCGCCATGAGCGAGCCGCCGCCGGGCTCGGGCTCCGACCCGTCCATGCTCCGGACGACGGCCGCGAAGGTCGAGGGCGGCTGGGTCGTCAGCGGCGAGAAGAGGTTCATCACCGGCGCGGACGGCGCCGCCTTCGCGATCTGCATGGCGCGCACGGACGACGAGCTCTCGGGCGACCGCGGCGCGACGATGTTCCTCGTCGACGCGGACAACCCGGGCTTCAGGGTGACGCGCCTCATCGCCACGATGGACTCCGCCGCGGCCGGCGGCCACGCCGAGGTCGCGTTCGAGCGCTGCCTCGTCCCCGACGGCGCCGTGCTCGGGGAGGTCGGGCTCGGCTTCCGCTACGCGCAGGTGCGCCTCGGGCCGGCCCGCCTGACGCACTGCATGCGCTGGCTCGGGCTCGCGCGCCGCGCCCTGGACATCGCGCTCGACCGCGCCGCCGGGCGCGAGGCCTTCGGCTCCCGGCTCGACGAGCTCGGGATGGTGCAGGCGATGGTCGCCGACTCGGTCGTGGACATCGAGTCGAGCCGGGCCCTTATCCGCTGGTGCGCGTGGATCCTCGACTCGGGCGAGCACGGGCGCCATGAAACCTCGATCGCGAAGGTCCACGTCGCTGAGGCGGTCAACCGCGGGGTCGACCGCACGATCCAGATCTGCGGCGGCGACGGCGTCTCCGAGGACCTCCCGCTCGCCCGCTACCTCGCCGAGTTGCGCCCGTTCCGGATCTACGAC
>JBGPNP010000302.1:0-3845 GCA_041487575.1 Gaiellaceae bacterium
AGACCTTCGACACGGCCAAGCGGCAGGCGCTCTACTCGGACATCCAGAAGATCGCGGCCGAGGACTCGTTCATGATCTTCCTCTACTACTCGCCCTACCGGTACGCGTACTCCGACAAGGTGCAGGGCTTCCATGTCACGCCGATGGCCAACTACCACGCGGAGGACATCTGGCTGAAGAAGTAGCGGGAGGCCGACCGCCCGCCGATCCGTGACCCAGCGGGTCCTCTGAGGAGGGAGACGCCCTGGACCGACTCGCCTACATAGGCCGACGCCTGCTCCACATGGTGCCGGTCGTCCTGGGCGTCACCGTCCTCGCCTTCTTCCTCGTCCACCTGATCCCGGGGGACCCGGCGCGGACGATGCTCGGCGTCCACGCAACCGACGAGGCGATCGCCGCGCTCCACAAGCAGTGGGGCCTCGACAAGCCCCTGCCGGTCCAGTACGGGCTCTTCATGAAGCGGCTTGCCACGGGCGACCTCGGCGACTCGCTCTTCTACCGCGTCCCCACGAGTGAGCTGATCAAGGGACGGCTGGCCGCGACGCTCTGGCTCCTCGGCTTCGGGACGATCCTCTCGGTCCTCATCACCGTCCCGCTCGCCACGCTCGCGGCCCTGAAGAAGGGCCGCCTGGCCGATCAGCTCGTGCGCGCGATCCCGCTCGTCGGGCTCGGGATGCCGACGGTCTGGGTGGGGATCATGCTCATCCTCCTCGTCGCCCTCAAGGCTCACGTGCTCCCCGTCGGCGGCTACGGCCACGGCTTCCCCGGGCACCTGAAGTCGATGGTCCTGCCGGCGCTCACCGTCGCGCTCGCGATCTCGCCGATCCTGATCCGGAGCCTGCGCGCGAGCATGATCCAGGTGCTGGAGTCGGACTACGTGTCCACGGCGCGCTCGAAGGGGATCCCGGAGTGGCGCGTGCTGACGCGACATGCTCTTCGGAACGCCGTCATCTCGACGGTGACCGTCCTCGGCGTCAACATCGGCTTCCTCGTCGGCGGGACGCTCGTGATCGAGTACGTCTACGCCCTGCCCGGCCTCGGCTCGCTCATGATCCAGGCGATCTTCAATCGCGACTTCGCCGTCGTGCAGGGGATCACGCTCGTCTACGGGGTGATGGTCGTCTTCGTCAACCTCTCGACGGACATCGTCTATTCGCTCCTCGACCCGCGGGTGAGGTTCGACTGATGGCGCAGGCCGAGGCCCTCGCCGGGGCGATCGAGCTGGCGCGCGCTCCGGGCTTCCGCACCCGCTGGTACCGGACGCCGTCATTCGTGGCGGGGGTGTCGATTCTCGGGACGCTCATTGCCCTTGCGGCGCTCGCGCCCGTGATCTCAGGCTACGACCCGACGGCGCAGAACCTCCTGCACACGCTCCAGCCGGCGTCGTCGCACCACCTCCTGGGAACCGATCACCTAGGCCGCGACGTCGCGACGCGGCTCCTCTACGGGGCGAGGGTCGACCTGCGGGTCGGCTTCCTCGCCGTGCTCTTCCCCTTCTGCATCGGCACCTTCCTCGGCTGCCTCGCCGGCTACTACGGGCGCGTGCTCGATACGCTCGTCATGCGCGCGGTCGACATCGTCGTCGCCTTCCCGTTTCTCGTCCTCATCATCGCGCTCGTCTTCGTCCTCGGGCCCGGCACACGCTCGATCTACATCGCGATCACGATGGTCGGCTGGGTGTCCTACGCGCGCATCGTCCGTGGGGAGATCCTCGTCGCCAAGCGACAGGAGTACGTCCTCGCGGCGCGTTCGGCGGGCTTCTCGGACCGGCGGATCATCGCCCGCCACATCCTCCCCAACGTGATCACGCAGGCGATCGTCTTCTCGATGTCGGACATCGTGCTCGCGATCCTCGCCATCGTCACGCTCGGCTACGTTGGCCTCGGCGTGCCCCCGCCGACCCCGGACTGGGGGACGATGATCTTCGACGGTCAGGGGTTCCTGACGACGCACTGGGAGCTCTCGACCGTCCCGGGCATCGCCGTCGTGATCACGGGCCTCGGTCTCTCGCTCCTCGGCGACGGCCTCTCCGACCTTCTGAGGCCGGAATGAATCCGCGAAAAATGCTGCGCATGTTCCGCGGGGGTCATCCCCGAAAAATGCTCTGCATTTTCCGGGGAAATGGCATGTCCCACCCCTTCGCTCGGGAGAACGTCCAAGCCGTGGTCAAATGACCGATCCTGTCCTTCAGGTCCGTGACCTCCACGTCGAGATCCCGACGAGGCGCGGGGTCGTGCACTGTGTCGACGGGGCCTCCTTCACTCTCGAGCGCGGGGACGTGCTCGGCCTCGTGGGCGAGTCCGGCTGTGGCAAGACGATGACGCTGCGGGCGATGCTCGGGCTCCTTCCTCGGCCGGCGCACATCGTCTCGGGCGAGGTGCTCTACGACGGCGTCGACCTCGTCCGCGCCTCGAAGGCGACGCTCCGCGACGTGCGCGGGCGGGCGATCAGCTTCATCTTCCAGGAGCCGATGACCGCCCTGAACCCGGTCATGCGGGTCGGCGACCAGATCGCCGAGGGGCCGCAGCGGCACATCGGGTACTCGCGCTCCGAGGCGGGGGCGCGGGCGTTCGAGCTGATGCGCCTCGTCGGGATCCCGGACCCCGAGCGGCGCTCGGAGGCGTACCCCCACGAGCTCTCCGGCGGGATGCGGCAGCGCGTGATGATCGCGATCGCGCTCTCGTGCGGGCCGAAGGTGATCCTCTGCGACGAGCCGACGACGGCGCTCGACGTCACGATCCAGGACCAGATTCTCAAGCTCTTGCTCGCGCTCCGGGACGAGTTCGGGGCGAGCATCGTCTTCGTCACCCACGACCTCGCCGTCGTCGCGCAAACGTGTCGGAACGTCGCCGTCATGTACGCCGGCGAGGTGATCGAGACGGGGTTGGTCGCCGACGTCTTCCGGGAGCCGCACCACCCGTACACGCTCGGCCTCCTCCGGTCGGTGCCGGACTTCGAGAACGTCCGCGACGAGCTCGCGCCGATCCCGGGCGCGCCGCCCGACCTCGTGCGGCCCCCGAGCGGCTGCCGCTTCCACCCGCGCTGCACGTTCGTTCAGGAAGACTGCCGCTCGGGCGAGTTCCCGCTGCGGCGGAGCGGGGAGCGGGCGACCGCCTGCATCCACCACGAGGCGTGCATCGCGTCGGTGCGCGAGCACGCGGTGATCGCCGGTGGCTGAGCCGCTCCTCGAGATCCGCGGCCTGCGCATGGAGTTCACGGTGCGCGACTCGCTCCTGCGGCGGACGCGCGGGCTCGCGCCCGAGGTGCTGCGGGCCGTCGACGGCGTCGACCTCGCGATCGGGCGCGGCGAGGCGCTGGGCCTCGTCGGGGAGTCGGGCTGCGGGAAGTCGACGCTCGCCCGCTGCGTCGTCGGCCTCTACGAGCCGACCGCGGGCGAGATCCGCTTCAACGGCAAGCGGCTCGAGCGGGAGCGCTCGGAGCGCCGGCACATGCAGATCGTCTTCCAGGATCCCTACTCGTCGCTCAACCCGCGCATGACCGTGAGGCAGGTGCTCGCGGAGCTCCTGCGGGTGCACGAGATGGTCCCGGCGGCGCAGGTCGAGGCGCGCTGCCGCGAGCTCATCGACCTCGTGGGCCTCGGGTCGCAGTGCCTCCACGCGCACCCGCGCCAGTTCTCGGGCGGGCAGCGCCAGCGCGTCTCCATCGCCCGCGCGCTCGCGCTCGAGCCTGAGCTCCTCGTCGCCGACGAGCCGGTCTCGGCGCTCGACGTCTCCGTCCAGGCTAACGTCCTGAACCTCCTCGAGCGGCTGCAGGAGCAGCTCGGGCTGACGCTCCTCTTCATCGCGCACAACCTCGCTGTCGTCCGCCACGTCTGCGACCGGGTC
>JBGPNP010000303.1:0-3835 GCA_041487575.1 Gaiellaceae bacterium
ACCCCGCCCCCCCTGTGACCACGGCTCGCACGAGGCCGTATCCTAGCCCGGCGGTGTTCATCAGCTTCGAAGGCGTCGACGGCTCCGGGAAGACGACGCAGGCGCGCCTGCTTGCGGCGCGTCTGCGCGCCGAGGGGCGCGAGGTGGTCGAGACCCGCGAGCCCGGCGGGACGCGCCTCGGCGAGCAGGTCCGGGCGCTCCTCCTCGACGGCGGTGACGTCGCACCGTGGGCGGAGACGGCGCTCTTCGCCGCCGCGCGCGCCCAGCTCGTCGCCGAGGTGATCCGGCCCGCCCTCGAGCGGGGCGCGGACGTCGTCTGCGACCGCTACCTCGACTCCTCGCTCGCCTACCAGGGGCTTGCGCGCGGGCTCGGCCTCGAGGCGGTGCTCGAGCTCAACCTCGCCTGCGTCGGCGGGCTCCTGCCCGACCGGACGGTGCTCCTCCTCCTGGCCTCCGAAGACGCCTCCGCGCGGCGGGACAGCGACCCGGACCGGATCGAGCGCGAGGGCGACGACTTCGCAGCCCGCGTCGACCGCGGCTACCGGGAGCTCGCCCGGCGCTTCCCCGGGCGTATCGTCGCCGTCGACGCCGCCGGCGAGCCGGACGCGCTTGCAGAAAGGATCCGTGCAGAGCTTCACGACCTTCCCTGAGCAGGAGGAGGCCAAGCGCCTCCTTGCCTCGGCGCTCGCGGAGGGACCCGCGCACGCCTACCTCTTCCACGGGCCGCGGGGGGTCGGCAAGCGGGCGGCGGCGCTCGCCTTCGCGGGCGAGCTCCTCGGCGACTCGGACCGCGTGGCGCGCGAGACCCACCCGGACCTCTACGTCCTCGAGCCGCTCGGCGACCAGATCCGCATCGACCCCATCCGCGAGCTGCGGCGCGACCTCCACATGCGGCCGTTCGAGGCCGACCGGCGCGTCTACCTCATCTTCGCGGCGCACCTGCTGAACGAGGACGCCGCCGACGCGCTCCTCAAGGACCTGGAGGAGCCGCCGGAGTACGCGGTCATCGTCCTCGTCGCCGACGAGCTCGGGCCGCTGCCGGAGACGATCCGCTCGCGCTGCCAGCCCGTACCGTTCCGGCGGCTCTCCCAGCGTGCAATCCGCGAGTTCCTGGCCTCCCGGGGCGCAGCCGGCTCCGAGCTCGAGGCGCTCGCCCGCGTCGCGGCCGGCCGGCTCGACCGCGCTCAGCGGCTCCTCGACCCGAAAGCGGGGAAGCGCCGTGACGAGTTGATCGCGCTCGCCCGCTCGGTCTATCTCGAGCCCGAGTTCCGGCCAGGGGCTGCCGAGCGCGTCGTGAGCGGGCTCGCCCGGGCGCGCGGAGCGGAGGCGCGCGCGAAGGCCGAAGCGGCGGGCGGAGGCGAGGAGACGGCGAAGCAGCAGGAGCAGCGCGCCGCCCGGGCGGTGCGCGGCGCCGAGCGCGAGGAGGTCCTCGAAACGCTCGAGCTCCTCGCCGGCTGGTACCGGGACCTCGCGGTCGCCGCCGCAGGCGCGGAGAACGCCGTCCTCAACTCCGACCGGCTCGACCTCCTGCGCGCCGACGCGACGCCGGAGCGCGGCGCCGGTGCGGCGCTGGCCGCCGAAGCGGCGCGCGAGGCCTGGCGAACCTTCGAGGAGTTCAACGTCCAGCCTGGCCTCGCTCTCGAGGCGCTCTTCGTCCGGCTCCGCCGCGAGCTCGCGGGCGGGGTCGCCGCTGCAGGCAAGATGTGACCGTGCTGGCCGTCGGCGTCGTCTTCTCTCCGGGAGGAAAGGTCTACTCCTTCGACCCCGCCGGCCTCGAGCTCGCCTGGAACGACCGGGTCATCTGCCAGACCTCGCGCGGCCAGGAGCTCGGCCGCGTCGTCGAGTCGAACCACCAGGCGCCGCCGGGCACCCCCGCCCTCAAGAAGGTCATCCGGCGTGCGACCGAGCTCGACGCCGAGACCGTGCAGGGGAACAGGCGCGAGGCGCGCCGCGCGATGCTCGTCCTGCGCGAGGTGATGAAGCGGCAGGGCCTCCGCTTGAAGCCGGTCTCCGCCGAGATCGTCTTCGACGGCTCGCGGGTCGTCTTCGCCTACGAGTCGCAGGAGAAGCTCCAGCTCGGCGGTCTCCAGGAGGAGGTCGCGAAGAGTCTCGGCCGCCGCGTCGAGCTGCGCTCGGTCGGGCCGCGCGAGTGCGCACGCCTGTGCGGCGATGTCGGCCTCTGCGGCGGTACGCAGATGTGCTGCCGGAGCTTCCCCTCGCACGAGAAGCCGATTACGCTCCGCATGGCGAAGGATCAGGACCTCCCGCTCTCGTCGGGCCGGATCACCGGTCTCTGCGGGCGTCTCCGCTGCTGCCTCGCCTACGAGCACCCGGCCTACAGGAGCTTCCGCGACCGTGCGCCCCGGGTCGGAAGTCGCGTCGAGACCCCGCGCGGGCCGGGGCTCGTCAGGGGCTACTCGGTGCTCGACGACAGCTGCACGGTCGAGTTCGAGGGCGACGCCGGCGAGGCCGCGCTCCCGATCGACGAGTGCCACGAGATCGCGACGTGACCCAAGGGTGATCGAGCTCTACTACATGCCCGGCGCCGCCTCGCTCGCGCCGCACTGCGTCCTCGAGGAGGCCGGAGCCGAGTACCGGCTCGTCCGCGTGGTGAAGGCGGACGGCAGGGTGACCGAGCCGGCGGGCTACGAGCGGCTGAACCCGCACAACCGCGTGCCGACCCTCGTCGACGGCAGCCTCGTCCTGTACGAGTCGGCCGCCTGCGTCATGCACCTCTCCGACTCGTTTCCCAGCGCGGGCCTCGCCCCGGCCCTCGGCACGCCCGACCGGGCGCACTGGTACCGCTGGCTCACGTACCTCACGAACACGGTGCAACCGGCCTTCTTGTCCTTCCTCTACCCGGAGCGGTACACCGCCGACGCTGCGGGCGCAGCCGCGGTGAAGGAGCAGGCGAACGACGCACTCGCTCGGATGCGCGCCTTCCTCGAAGGAGAGCTTGCCGCCGACGGTCCGTACCTCCTCGGCGAGCGCTTGACGAGCGCCGACTTCTACCTCTTCATGCTGACCCGCTGGGGCCGGCGCCTGGCCGAGAAGTGGTGGAACGAGCCGGCGCTCGGCGCCCACTACCGATCCGTGAACGAGCGCCCGGCCGTGCAGCGGGTGCGTGAGCAGGAAGGGCTGGACGACTCGGCGTAGGGACGACGCTAGACTTCGACCACCCCGCCGACGTAGCTCAGCTGGTAGAGCACATCACTCGTAATGATGGGGTCCGGGGTTCGAGTCCCCGCGTCGGCTTCTACGACGAAGGAAGCCCCTGCAAAACAGAAATTGTCGTTGTCCCTGAAGGCGCGGAGAGCACGTCGCCGGAATGATGTGCTCTGTCATCGAGTGTCACTCGCGGGTTCAAAGCGGGTTCGTTCGGGAGTCGCATGACGCCGTTTCATGCGCGTTGGGTGGCGCGGTCGCTGGCCGCAGCGAGTTCGTCTCCTGCGTGGGCGGCTCGCAAGGGGGTTCAGCGGAGATCAGAAACCGAGTAGGCGCGAGCCGCCCTCGCTGAACGAGAGGGGGCGCGCGGGCGTCGTCTGTCCGCAGGGCGTGCTCTTTCGCGGCCAACCGGCCAAGACTGAGGAAGAGGACGGTATGACTCGAAAGCCTGACGATGAATATCTCATCCGCAGCGGCTTTCTCACCGGCATCCGCGACAAGGACGGAAACCCGGTCGGCGAGGACCGGCGCAATCTCATCGAGGCCATCGTCGTGCTGCCGGACAATCTCTTTTACGGCACGACCATTCCCGGCGCGCTCGTGTTCTTCAACAAGGACAAGCCCGCCAACCGCGCCGACAAGGCGCTCATGGTCTATGCCGCCCGCGAAG
>JBGPNP010000304.1:0-3830 GCA_041487575.1 Gaiellaceae bacterium
CGGCATGCTCGAGCTCGGCGCCGAGAAGATGTCGAAGTCGGTCGGGAACATCGTCTCGCTGCGCGAGGCGCTCGACACCTGGGGGCGAGAGGTGATTCTCGTCTTCTTCCTCGGCGCTCACTACCGGAGCCCGATCGAGTTCTCCGACGTCGCGATGGAGCAGGCGAAGGCCCAGGCGGAGGATTTCCGCACCGCCTATGCCGTCGCGACCACACGAGCCAGCGATCACGCGTGGCCCGACTTTGCCGCCGCCCTCGACGACGACTTCGACACCCCGCGGGCGCTCGCGATCATGCATGACTGGCGCGCTGCCGGGCAACGCGAGCTCCTAGCCCAAGCGGCCTCGGTCTTCGGTGTTCCGGTCGACGTCGCGATCCAGGTGCCGCCGACCCACGGGATCGCCGCGATGGCTGCGACGAGAGTCAATGCTCGAAGTCGTGGTGACTTCGCCGAGGCGGACCGCCTCCGCAAGGCGATCGAGCGGCTGGGCTGGGAGGTCCAGGACGTAACTGACGAGCCCGGCTACCGGCTCATTCCCAAGCGGTGACCAGGGAGGTCGTCTACGGCCGCCGGCCGGTGCGAGAGGTACTGCGGGCCGGCCGGCGGCAGGTGCTCGAGCTCCTCGCGAGCGAGCGGGCGCTCGCGGCTGAGCCGTGGCTGCGCGACGAACCCGGGCTGCGGGTGCAGGTCGCGCGCGAGGGCCGCCTCGCCGAGGTGGCGCAGAGCGCCGATCACCAAGGCGTCGTCGCGCTCTGCGAGCCCTACGGCTACGGCGACGCGTTCGAGATCGCGGCCGGAGAGCGGCCGCTCGTCGTCTGCCTAGACCAGGTGACCGATCCCCAGAACCTCGGAGCAGTCGCCCGCAGCGCCGAGGGCGCCGGCGCGAGCGGGCTCGTGCTGCCGGAGCGAAACGCGGCGCGCGTGACGCCGGCCGTCTGTCGCGCCTCGGCCGGCGCGGTCGAGCATCTCCGCGTCGGCGTCGTCGTCAACCTCGCCCGCTACCTGGAGGAGATCAAGCGCGGCGACCTCTGGATCTGGGCCTCCGACGTCGAGGCGCTGACGCCCGTCTGGGAGGCCGACCTCGCAGGCGGAGTCGCGCTCGTCCTCGGCGCGGAGGGGCGCGGGCTACGGCCCGGCGTCCGGCGCGCCTGCGACGACGCCTTCACGATTCCCCTCGCGGGCGCGGTCGAGTCCCTGAACGTCAGCGTCGCCGCCGGCGTCGCGCTCTTCGAGGCCGCGCGGCAGCGCCGTGGCCATGTCCAGAGCTCACACGTCCCGGTGCCTGGCACCTAGACATGTCCCGGAATGGCTGACCCGACTCTCTACCTCTTCGACGGCCACAACCTCATGCATGCGGCCGGGCTTCGCGACCGGCAGGAGCTCGTCGACCGGCTCGCGAGCTTCGTCGCCCTCCGAGGCGTGCACGGCGTGGTCGTCTTCGACGGCGTCGGCGAGGAGACGTCGATCGGGCCGCTCGACGTGCGCTTCGCCACGCCGGCCGATCACCTGCTCGAGCGGCTGTCCGCAGAGCGCCGCGGTTCCGACCTCGTCTGCCTCGTCTCTTCCGATCAGGCCGTGCGCGGCACGTCCGGGCAAGAGGTGACGCACCGCTCGTCGGCCAGCTTCCTGCGCGAACTCGCCGCCGAGACGCTCCCGGAGACCACGAAGGGCGCGTTCTGGTCCCGGATCGGCGAGGCTCTCGACGAGGAGACCCGCGCGCGCCTCGACCGTCTGCGGCGCGGCGAGCGTTGAACTTCCTTGACAGGGCTGCTATTCTCCTCAACCTAAACCTACCTCAAGTTGAGGGTGAGACTTTACCCAGGCCCCAGCACCCTCGACTCCGCGCCCAGAGGAGGACAGCCGGACATGCACAGCCGCCAGTTCGCGACGGTTCGCCCGCAGGAGAAGACCCAGCGAGAGCTCGACGATCTCCGCCTCGTCATCCGTGCGCGGAACGGCGACGGCGCCGCGCTCGACGCCCTCATGAAGCGGTACGCCGGCTTCGTCCGCCTGAAGGCGAGCTCGTACTTCATCGCCGGCGGCGAGTCGGACGACCTCATCCAGGAGGGCCTCATCGGGCTCTACAAGGCGGTGCGGGACTTCCGTTCCGACAAGGAGACCTCGTTCCGGAGCTTCGCCGAGCTCTGCATCACGCGGCAGATCATCACCGCGATCAAAGCGGCGACCCGCTACAAGCACGCGGCGCTGAACTCCTACGTCTCGTTCTCGCAAACCCCGGCCGGGCAGGAGGACGGCGACTGCACGGTCGGCGACGCCCTCCCCGGCCCGTCCGTGGACGACCCGGTCGTCTGCGTCATCTCGACCGAGGAGCTCCAGAGCCTCGTCTTCTGCCTCGGCACCGGCCTCTCGAAGCTCGAGGCGGACGCGCTTCGCCTCTACCTCGAGGGCAACTCGTATGAGGAGATGGCCGAGTGGCTCGGCTGCGACACGAAGACGATCGACAACGCGCTCCAGCGTGTGAAACGCAAGGTCCTCGTGCACCAGCGGGGACGCCAGGTCCTCCAGTAGGGTCCTGCTGGCCGCAGACCAGGGCCGTCGGAGAGACCGTGAGGGCCGACGCGACGGGCCGGCCCTCCGAATAGCGCGCCTCGCGACGGCAGCTCGAGCCGACCGAGATGCTGGCTACCGAGGCGTTCAGGAGACGATGAGCGTCCCCTTCATGCCCGCGTCCTCGTGGCCCGGAACCGAGCAGTAGAAGTTGTAGCGGCCCGGCTTAAGGGTCAGGAAGACCTTCGCTGTCTTCTTCGTGATCACCTGCGTGCCGCCGAGCTCGTTCTCGCCGCTCTCGATCCGGACGTTGTGCGGGACCGACGAGGGATTCGAGAAGACGATCTCGATTCGCCCGGCCTTCGCATGGACCACCTTCTTGTCGAAGCGGAGCCCATTCTTGAGGGCGGTGATCCTGGCAATGCTCACTGTCTTGGCTGCCGTTCCGCCGACGGCCTGTCCAGCCAGAAGTGTGGCCGGAAGAAGCGCGAGCGCCGTCAGGGCAAGGACCTTTCTCAAAGTTCATTCCTCCGTTCGTTGCCGAGGCCCGCGACGCTACCGCCTGCTTGGTAAAGCACCGGCCAAGCGCCTGTTACTCCACGGTTACGTGGCATTTGGGCCGACCGACCCCCGGGTCGCCTGTCGCACGGTCGTGCCGGCGGCCGATATGGCACAGAAGAAGAGCCGGTGAGAGGACTCGAACCTCCAGCCGTCGCCTTACAAAGGCGCCGCTCTACCGATTGAGCTACACCGGCGTCCCGGTCGTCGTTCCGGCCCATTCGCTCGAAGCCGGCCCGGCGGCCGAACTGTACCAACCGGCGCGCGATGTGATCGTTCGGCCGGTAGGCTGGCCGCCCGCGAGGAGGAGCGCATGGAGACGGAGTCGATTCCGGTGAGCGGCGTCTGCGAGCTCGCACTCGAGGTCGCCGACCTCGAGGCGGCGGAGCGCTTCTACGCCGTGGTGCTCGGCTTTCCGGTCGTCGAGCGCTGGACTACGCGCGGCGAGGCGGTCTGGGTCATGGCCGGCGACCGGACGCGGATCGGGCTCTGGCTGGCACAGATCGGCCTCGGAGGAGGGCGCGGCGGCGTTCACGTCCACTACGCCGTTCACGTCGCCGAGGAGAGCTTCGACGCGGCGGTCGAGCGCATCCGGGCGCACGGCTACGAGGTGTATGTCCACGACCACTCCGACTACGGCCGCGGCCGCGGCCGCGCCGCCTACGTCACCGACCCGGACGGGCACGTGCTCGAGCTGTGGGCCTGGGACGTCGCCGGGAACCTCGCGGAGCACGCCGCCGGCGAGTCCCCCGGCTCGCACTGAC
>JBGPNP010000305.1:0-3817 GCA_041487575.1 Gaiellaceae bacterium
CGCATCGGGCGCATAGCGCGCCAGGAGGTCGAGCCCGAGCCGGGCGCGGCGGACGCGCTCCCGCGACAGCGCGACCGTGGTCGCCTCGAGGTGGCTCCCCGAGGGGTAGACATCAGGGGCGTTCCGCAGCCCGAACTTCAGGTAGACCGGCGCGGCCACGAGCACGATCTCCGCGATCTCGTACAGGCGGACGAACCCGCCCACGTTGTCGGGCGCCTCGACGTAGAGGTCGAGCGGAAGGTCGACGGCGGCGCGCACGGCCGCGATCTGCGCGAGCGAGAGATCGGTGGGGAGGTTGAGCGTCGAGGCGCCGAGGTCCTCGAGCACGCGGGCCGCGGCCGGGTTGGCGGCCGGGAGCATGACCGAGATCTTCGCCTGCATGTCCTCGGGCAGCTCTCCCGCCCGCCGAGCCGCAGCGAAGACCGAGAGGACGCCGATGTCCGCGATGAGGACGCTCCGGAAGCCGTGCTCTGCGGCCCGGCGGATGTCCTCGAGCTGGTGCACCACCTGCTCCTGGCCGCGAGCGACCGGCGCGACGGAGGCGCCCGCGGGCGAGCGCGCCATCGCGGACGTGTCCCAGGCCGCGTTCGGCCGCGCGAAGAGGCTCACCTCGCAGACGGCGTCGGCTGCCTTCCGAGCCATCGCGTCGAGCTCGCCGTCGGTCATGAGGAAGACGCCGCTTCCCTGCGAGACGCGGTGGATCCGGACGCCGAGCCGCTCCCCCTCCTCGAGCACGGCCGCGAGGCAGGCTGGCCCCTCGGTGCTCGGGATCTCGACGCGGTACTGCGCCCCGTCGGGGAAGCGCTTGGCCGAGGCCGGCAGGTCGTGGAGATCGCCGCGCGGGAGCCCGAGCGAGGCGAGGAAGGCGCGGGTCTGCTCCATCGAGCGCTACCCTAGCGCGCCGCCGGCGGCCACGATCTCCTCCGGCACGGGATACGCGTAGCAACGGGCCGTCGCGCCGCCGTCGACCGGAATCTCGACCCCGGTCACGAACGAGGCGCGCTCGGAGAGGAGGAACGCGACCACCTCCGCCACCTCCTCGGGCTGGCCGACCCGGCCGAGCGGGTGGAGCTCGCCCTCGACGCGCAGAGCCTCCTCGCGCGAGACGTCCGCCGGCAGGAGCTCGTAGGTCATCGGCGTCTCGATCGTCCCCGGGAGGACTGCGTTGCAGCGGATCCCGTACGGCCCGTAGTCCACGGCCACGCCCTTGGAGATCATGATCACCGCCGCCTTGGCCGCCTGGTAGGTGTAGTAGCGCGGGAAGGCCTTGACCCCCTGGATCGAGGAGATGTTCACGATCGAGCCGGCCCGGCGCGGGAGCATGCGCCGCACGGCGATCGCCGTCCCGTACATGACGCCGAGCTGGAGGACGCGCAGGCCGCGCTCGATGTGCTCGGGCGTGACCTCGTGCGCGCCGCCTGCGATGTCGATGCCGGCGTTGTTCACCCAGGCGCCGAGCGGCGCGGAGGCCTCGGCCAGGTCGGCGGCGCGGACGTGAGTGTCCCAGTCGCCGACGTCGCCCTGGAGCGGCTCAATCCGTCCGCCGATCTCGGCAACCGCCGCAGCGAGCGCCTCGCCGTTCCAGTCGACGGCGACGACGTGGTCGCCCTCTTCGACGAGCCGTCGGGCGATCGCCTTCCCCATCCCCATCGCGGCCCCGGTGACGACTGCAGAGCGCATCAGCTACCTCCTGTGGTTCGGGCGAGCTACTTAGATTTCGATGACAACACGGCCCGCCTCGCCCGACTCGACGAGCGCGATCGCCTCGTTCACGTCCTCGAGCGCGAACCGGTGCGTGACGAGCGAGGTCAGGTCGAGCTTGCCCGCGCCGAGGAGCCGCGCGAGCGCCGGCACGTCGAGCGCCGGCGCGGCTGCGCCCAGGTTCGAGCCGAGGATCGTGTGCTCGAACTGCGTCACCTCGTAGACCGGGAAGCAGGCGTCGACGCCGACCGCCGGCTGGCCGATGAGGACGGTCGTGCCGCCCTGCCGCGTCGCCCCGAAGGCCTGCTTCGCCACCTCGGGCCTCCCGATCGCTTCGAAGGCGAAGTCGACGCCGCCCGGGGCGATCGCGCGCACGGCCTCGACCGGATCGCCGGCGCCCGGATCGACGGCATGGGTCGCTCCGAGCCGGAGCGCGAGCTCCCGCTTCGAGGCGAGCGGGTCGACGGCGACGATCGGATGGGCCGAGACGAGCCGGGCTCCCTGGACGGCCGAGAGCCCGACCCCGCCGCAGCCGAAGACGGCGACCGAGTCGCCCGGCCGGACATTGGCGCGCTTCGTCACGGACATGACCCCGGTCGTCACGCCGCACCCGAGCAGGCAGGCGAGCGCAGGGTCTAGGGCGGCGTCAACTGGGATCGCGGCGTTCGCGGGCACGACGGCGCGCTCGGCGAACGAGGATACGAAGGCGAGGTGGTGAACGGGCCGCCCGCCCCGCGAGAGCCGGGTCGTCCCGTCCGGGAGGAGCCCCGTGTCGAAGCCGGCGGCGGCGACCTCGCACAGGTTGACGCGACCGGCGAGGCAGAAGCGGCAGCGCCCGCAGCTCGGCGCGAACGTGAGGACGACATGCTCGCCGACGCGGGCCGGATCGACGCCGGGCCCGACGGCCTCGACGACGCCTGCGCCCTCGTGCCCGAGCACGATCGGCAGGGGCACCGGCCAGTAGCCCTTCGCGAGGCTCAGGTCGCTCCGGCAGATCCCGGAGGCGAGCACGCGGACGAGCACCTCGTCGCGGCCCGGCTCGGCCAGGTCGAGCTCGGCGAGCTCGAGCTCGCGGCCGAACTCGGTCAGGACAGCGGCGCGTACCTGCACCGGCTAGACCGCCGTGTAGCCGCCGTCCACCGGCAGGAGCGCGCCGGTGACGAACGAGGCCTCGTCGGAGCAGAGCGCGACCGCCATCGCGGCCACCTCCTCGACGCGGCCGAAACGGCGGACGGGGTGCTTCGCGATCAGCTTCTCGGTCTCCGCCTTCGCCTCGGGCGAGCCGGCGATGTAGGCGGCCGTCATCTCCGTCTCGATCACGCCGGGACAGAGGCAGTTGGCGCGGATGCCCTGCTCCGCGTAGTCCACGGCGATCGTCCGCATGAGGACGTGGAGGCCGGCCTTGGCCGCGTTGTAGGCGCAGTCGCCCTCCCAGGCGAGCAGGCCCGCGACGGAACCGATCGAGAGGATCGCGCCCCCGCCGCGCTCGAGCAGGTGCGGGATCGCGAACTTCGAGACGAGGAAGGGCCCGCGCAGGTTCACCGCCACGATCCGGTCCCACCACTCGACCGGCCAGTCGGCGGCCGGCTGCGGCTCGGTGTCGATGTCGATCCCGGCGTTGTTCACGACGACGTCGAGGCCGCCGAGCCCGCGCGCCGCCTCCGCGACGATGCGGGCCGCGTCCTCCTCGAGCGCGACGTCCCCGAGCACGACGACCCCGTCGCTCCCCCCCGCGCGGACGCGCCGGAGCGTCTCCTCGGCCGCCTCGCGGTCCGAGCGCGCCCCGATCGCGACCCTCGCCCCCTCGGCTGCGAACCGCTCCGCGATCCCGCGCCCGATCCCGCGCGACGCGCCCGTCACGAGCGCGAGCTTCCCTTCGAGCCTCCTAGGCACGGTCGATCCCGCCCTGCGGCCCGCGCTGGAAGAGCTCGACCGTGTAGCCGTCCGGGTCGCGCAGGTAGATCCCGCGCCCGCCCTTGTTGATGCCACGGTCGATCGTGATCGGCTCGCCCACGGGCGTTCCGCCGAAGGCGAGCGCGCGCTCGAGCGCGGGATCGAGGTCGTCGACGACGAGGCAGAGGTGGGAGGAGCCGGCGCGCGCCGTCCCGGGCTCGCG
>JBGPNP010000306.1:0-3783 GCA_041487575.1 Gaiellaceae bacterium
GTGCTGCTGCTGGGAGCCGTGCTCGCGGCCACCGGCGTCACCGCCGCGCTCAAGTTCTCGGGGGCGACGCCGGTCGCCGTCTTCCTCGTCGCCATCGGCGCGCTCGCCGGGCTCGCCTGGGTCGTCTCCTTCGCGACGGAGCTGATCGGCGAGCGGCTCGGCCCGGCTGCGACCGGCGTCCTCCAGTCCACGCTCGGGAACCTCCCGGAGCTCTTCATCGTCCTATTCGCCCTGAGCGCCGGAGAGGTTGTCGTGGCGAAGTTCGCCATCCTCGGCTCGCTCTTTGCGAACGCGCTCCTCGTCCTCGGCGCCGTCGTCGTCGCCGGCGCATGGAAAGCGTCCGACGGCGTCATGCGCTTCCACCCCCGGCTGCCGAACGACACGGCGACGCTCCTTCTCCTCGCCGTCTTCATCATCATCCTCCTCGGTGCCTCGAGCACGGTCGGCGACCACGCGAGCCGCCACCAGGTGGCGATCTCCGTCGTCGGCGCGGTCGTCCTTCTGTTCGTGTACGGACGGTTCCTGTTCTCCTACCTCCGGAGCGGTGAAGCCGAGGCGGTGGGAGACCAGGGGCATCCCCGCGTCCCGATCCCGGTTGCCGTCACCCTGCTCGCGGGGAGCGGCGCGGGGGCTGCGCTCGTCTCGGACTGGTTCGTCGGCGCCCTCGACCCGTCCATCCGCCAGCTCGGGATCTCGCGCGCGTTCACCGGCCTCGTCATCGTCGCGATCGCCGGGAACGCTGTCGAGAACGTCGTCGGAGTCGTACTCGCAGCTAAGGGGAAGAGCGATCTCGCCATCTCGGTCGTGAAGAACTCGGTTTCCCAGATCGCGGTCTTCCTCTTTCCGGCGCTCGTGCTCCTCTCGCTCTTCTTCGACCAGCGGCTGACGTTCGTCATCCAGCCCGTCTATATCGGCGCCCTGCTCCTGATGGCGATCGCGATGTGGCAGGTGACCTTCGACGGCGAGGCCGTAGCGTTCGAGGGCTGGGCGCTCGTCGGCCTCTACGTCATCCTCGCGACGCTCGCGTTCTACGAGTAGCCGCTCACGGGTCCCTCCAGGGGTCCGAGCCTGCGCAAGCGAGCCGTCGAAGATGCAGTGAAGATGTCCCGATGACCTGGTTCGGTTTCGTCTGGAAGAACCTTCTCCGGCGCCCGGCCCGGACTGCGCTGACCGCGGCCGGCGTCGGCCTCGGCGTCGCGCTGATCGTCGCGCTGCTCTCGATCACGGCCGGCGTGCGGCGGACCGCCCAGGACCTCATCCACGTCGGCCGGGCCGACTTCGGGCTCTTCCAGGGCGGGGTCGCCGACTTCACGCGCTCGTTTCTCCCCGCTTCGCTCGCCTCCGGAGTGGCCAGGCAGCGCGGGGTCGCCGAGACGGCTCGGATTCTCCTCGACGTGACCCGCGTCGAGGGCGAGGACTCCTTTCTCCTCTTCGGCCTCGACCCGGGCGAGTTTCCCTACCGGCGGCTCGTGGTCACGGAAGGCCGAAGGCCCGGGCCGCGCGAGGCGCTGCTCGGGGACAGCGCCGCGCGGCGGCTCGGGCTCGGCCCGGGTGACGTGCTGCACGTCGGCAAGCACCGTTTCCCGATCGCGGGCGTCTACCACAGCGGCGACCGTTTCGAAGACATCGGCGCGGTGCTCGCACTGTCCGTCGTCCAGCGGCTCGCCGGCCGGCCCGGCGAGGTGACGACGATCGCCGTCACAGTTCAGGCCGGCCAGAAGCCGGCCGCCGTCGCGGAGCGGCTCAAGCGCCGCTTCCCGGGCATGACCGCGATCGTCGAGCCCGGCCAGGCGGTCAAGGTGGACACGAGCAGCCGCCTGATCCTCAGCGCCGGCTGGGTCGTCTCGCTGCTCGCCCTCATCGTCGGCGGTATCGGCGTCACGAACACGATGGCCATGTCCGTGTTCGAGCGCGTCCGCGAGATCGGCATCCTGCGGGCGGTCGGCTGGCCCACCTGGAGGATCGCCGCACTCATCGTCGGCGAGGCGCTCGCGATCTGCCTCATGGCTCTCACGACGGGCGTCGGTCTGGGCATCCTGGCCGCGAAGCTCTTCACCCGGTACGGGAGCCTGTCGAGCCTGATCACGCCGACCTTCACCGTCGGCGTCTTCGCCTGGGGGCTCGCGTTCGCTCTCGGCGTGGGTCTCCTGGGAGCGATCTACCCGACGTGGCGCGCGACCCGGCTCACGCCGGTCGCTGCGCTACGCCATGAGTAGCCTCGTCGAGGCGCCCGTCGCGCAGCCGCAGCGTGCGGTCGGCGCGCTGGGCGATGTCGGTGTCGTTCGTGACCATGAGAATGGTCACGCCACGGGTTTCCCGGAGCGTGAGCAGGAGCCGGATGATCTGCCCGCCGGTCGCCGAGTCGAGAGCGCCCGTGGGCTCGTCGAGGAGCAGGAGACGGGGGTGATTGGCAAGGGCGCGGGCGATCGCGACACGCTGGCGCTCGCCGCCCGAGAGCGTCGTCGAGCTGCTTCCGGCACGGTCGGCGAGCCCGACTTCCTCGAGGAGCTCCCGGGCGCGTTGTTCCCGCGCGGCGCGCGGCGCGCGCCCCATCATCGGCACCTGGACGTTCTCGGCTGCGGACAGGGTGGGGATGAGGTTCGAGAACTGGAAGACGAAGCCGACCGTGCTCGCCCGGTACTCCGAGGGGTCGGTGAGCTGCTCGAGCCGCGCGCCGCCGACCGTGACGCTTCCCTCGTCGGGCCGGTCGAGGGCGCCGACGAGGTTGAGCAGCGTGCTCTTGCCGCATCCTGACGGCCCGGTGAGCGCGGCGAACTCGCCGGGATCGATGCGGAAGGTGACGTCCCTTAGCGCCGCAATCCGGCCGTCCTCGAAGGACTTGCTCACGTGCTCGACGACGACCTCCACACCCGGGCGGGCGTTCACGTCGGGGTCACCAGGTACGTCAGCCGTGCGACGCGACCCTCGGCACGGACGATCACGCGGAACCTGAGCGGGATGCCGCGGGCGCCAGGGGGCCAGATGACGAAGTCGCGGAAGACCCCGGTGATGGGCCAGTCGACGATCTTCCGGGTCGTGTCGTCGTACTCGACGGCGTGAGGCTGGTTGAGCGGGTCGACCACCTGCACGGTGATCTTCGCCGGAATCGGCTTTCCCGCGCGGTCGGTGACCCGAACGGCGTAGCGCCACTTCACGTTCACCTTCGGCGTGTGCGTCGTCGCGGTGACGGTCGCCCTGAAGGGAAGCGACGCCGGCGTGACGGTCGATCCGGCGAACCCAGCAGCTGTCGTGGCCGGAGCCGCCGTCGGAGGAGCCGGGCTCTTCACTCCTCCGCAACCGCCGAGTGCGGGCGCCGCGAGCAGCAGGACGACCGCAGCGGGAAGCCGGGGCACGCTCTCATGCTAACCGGCCGCTTGGAGCGGAAGCCGCGCGCCGTCATCATCAACCCGTACGCTCAGAGCTTCGAGCCGATCCAAGGAGGGACCCGTGAAGAAGCGCCGACTCGCCATTCTCGCCGTGCTGGCCGTCGTGGCTGCGGCGGCCGTCGCCGTCGTGGCCCGGGGGGCCCACGCGAGCGCGCAGGCCGTGGACACCTACAACTTCATCGTCGTTCCGCAGGGCAGGACGTCCTTCGTGGACAACCCTCCGAAAGCGGCCAAGGGTAAGTTCGACCCTCGGCCGGGAGACGGCTTCGCCTCCCGAGGCCGGATCTTCGACGCCGCTGGCAGCCTCGAGGTGGGGAGGATCTCCGAGTACTGCACCGAGACCGTGAAGGATCCGGTCACCTTCGAGTGCTCGATCTCGGTGATCATCAACGACGGA
>JBGPNP010000307.1:0-3771 GCA_041487575.1 Gaiellaceae bacterium
CGGCGTGTGCCGCGAAGCCCGAGAAGATCGGGCACTGGACGGCGCCGAGGTGGGCACAGGCGTGCGAGGCGACGGCGGCCTCGGGCGACATCGGCAGGTACGTCGCGACGACGTCGCCGGCGCCGACGCCGAGCGCCGCCAGCCCTTCGGCTAGGACGGTGACCTCGCGCGACATCTCTGCGAAGGTGAGCACGCGCCGCGCCCCGTCCTCACCCGCGAAGATCGCTGCTTCCGCCTCCGGCCGCCGCTCTGCCCAGCGATGGACGCAGTTCCAGGCGACGTTGACCTTCCCCCCCACGAACCACGTCGTCCATTCGATCCCGCGTGAGTCGTCGTAGACGCGCTCCCACGGCATCGCCCACTCGAGCCCCGTGTCCTCGACCGCCGCCGCCCAGAACCACGCTGGGTCGTCCTGCGACCGCCGCACGAGCTCCCAGTAGTCACGGATGCCGTGGCGGCGCATGAGCCGCGTGACGTTCGCGTGCTCGACGATCTCGGGGGTCGGCCTCCAGACCATCTTCGCCATCGGGGACAGCCTAGATGCTTGACGAGCATGCTAGTGACAGCTAACTTAGTGGTTGCAAACTTCGAGGAGGTGCGATGAAGGCGAGGATCCTGGCCCCGGAGAACCGGAAATGGTGGACGCTGGGAGCGGTCGCGTTCGCCCTCTTCATGATCATGCTCGACAACACGGTCGTGAACGTCGCGCTCCCCTCGATCCAGCGCGAGCTCGGCATCGGCATCTCGGAGCTCGAGTGGACAGTGAACGCCTATGCCCTCACCTTCGCTGTTCTCATGCTCACGGGCGGCAAGCTCGCCGACCTGCTCGGGCGTAGAAAGGTCTTCCTTGCCGGTCTTGCCGTCTTCACCCTTTCGTCGCTGGTCTGCGGCCTGGCGACGAGCGGCGGGATGCTGATCGCGGCCCGCACGGTCCAGGGCGCGGGCGCGGCGCTGATGCTTCCTGCGACGCTCTCGATCATCTCCGCCACCTTCCACGCCCGCGAGCGCGGGCTCGCAATCGGGATCTGGGCCGGTGTCTCGGCGATGGCGCTCGCGATCGGCCCGCTCGTCGGCGGCCTCCTCACCGAGCACATCAACTGGAGCTGGATCTTCTTCATCAACGTGCCCGTCGGCGCGCTGGGCGCCGTCGTCGGCCGCCTCGTCATCCGCGAGTCGCGCGACACGTCGGCGAATCAGCGTCTCGACCTGCCCGGCCTCGTCACCTCGGCCGGCGCGCTCTTCGCCCTCACGTTCGCGCTCATCGAGGCGAGCCGCTACGGCTGGACCTCGCCGACGATCCTCGGGCTCTTCGCGGTCGCCGCGGCCGGGCTCGTCGCCTTCGTCCTTCTCGAGCTGCACCAGCGGGCGCCGATGCTCGACCTCTCGCTTTTCAAGAGCGGCACCTTCGCCGGCGCGAACGTCACCGCCCTCCTCGTGACGCTCGCGATGTTCGGCGTCTTCTTCTTCATGTCGCTCTACGTGCAGCAGATCCTCGGCTACTCGCCGGTGAAGGCGGGCGCGATCTTCCTGCCGATGACCGTGCTCATCATCATCATCGCCCCGCCGGCCGGGAAGCTCTCGGACAGGGTGGGCTCCCGCTGGCTGATGGCCACCGGAATGTCGCTCCTCGGCGTCTCGCTCCTGATCTTCTCGAGGCTCGGCCTCCACTCGGGGTTCACGAACCTCCTTCCCGGGCTCGTCGTCGGCGGTTTCGGCATGGCGATCACGATGACGCCGATGACGGCGGCTGCGATCGGCTCGGTACCGGTGGAGAAATCGGGAGTCGGCTCGGGTGTCCTCAACACGTTCCGCCAGGTCGGCGGAGCGCTCGGCATCGCCGTCATGGGGGCGATCATGACCTCGCACCAGTCGAACGCGCTTGCGCGGGGCGCAACGCGGCCGGAGGCTTTCCTCGACGGCTTCTCGACCGCGCTCAAAGTGGGGGCCGTCTTCGCTTTCGCGGGCGCCGCTGTCGCCGCCGCGACGGTGCGGAAGTACCGCCACGTGGAGCGGGGCGAGGTCTCGGAGGCAGCCGCGGCATGAGTATCCGCGAAAAATGCTGCGCATTTTCCGCGGGGTTCATTTTGTCCCATCGCTTCGCTCGGGTGGATGCTCACAGGGAGGTTGGCCTATGAGCGCTACGAGGGCACGCCTACCGGCCGCCGAGCGGCGCGCCGCTCTCATCGAGACGGCTCTCCGGACCTTCTCGGCGGGGAGCTACCGGGGGGTGACAACGGCCGACATCGCCCGCGAGGCGGGCGTGACCGAGCCGATCCTCTACCGCCACTTCGCGTCGAAGCGCGACCTCTACCTCGCCTGCCTCGAGGAGGCCTGGAGCCGGCTCCGCGCGGCGTGGGAGACGATCCGCGCCGAGGAGCCGCCCGGCCAGTGGCTGCCTTCAATGGGCACGTGCGCCTTCCGCGAGCTCGAGCAGTCGAAGCTCCTGGTCTCGAACCTCTGGATCCAGGCTCTCACGGAGGCGAGCGACGACGCGGAGATCGGGCGGCAGCTCCGCCTCCACTTGCTGGAGGTCCACGGCTACGTTGCAGGCACGATCAGGGCCGCTCAGGCGATAGGGGCGATCATCGCGAAGCGAGACCCGGAGGCCGAGGCCTGGGTCTTTATGTCGCTCGGCCTGCTCGGCTCGATCAGCCGCCGCCTCGGCGGCGGGCTAGTCGAGGAGGACTTCCCGCGCATCGTCGCCGCCCGACGCGAGTGGATGCTCGCCGAGCCCGCGCCGGAGCGGGCGGCGTAGACTCGGCGAATCCCGCGCGACCCTCGCCACGACGTCCTTTTCGAGCCCGTCCGGATCGGGCCGAAGACGTTGCGAAACCGCTTCTACGCCGTCCCGCATTGCTCTGGCTTCGGGACCGAGAAGCCGGGATCGCAGGCCCGTTTCCGGGGCATGAAAGCCGAGGGCGGGTGGGCAGCGGTTTGTACGGAGTGGGCGCCCGTGAGCCCGGACGCAGAGGAGTCCCCGTACGTCTCGGCGCGCCTCTGGGACGAGGACGACGCACGCAACCTCGCCCTCATGTGCGAGGAAGTGCACGCGCACGGCGCCCTCGCGGGCATCGAGCTCGTCCACTGCGGCGTGCACGCCGAGGCGCGCGAATCGCGCTGGCCACTCGTCAGCCCCTCGCAGCTCGCGAGCCCTTTCGACCCGGGCCGCGTCCCGAAGGCGATGGAGAAGGCGGACATCCGCCGCGTCCAGGCCGACTGGGTGCGCTCGGCCGAGCTCGCGCGCTCGGTCGGCTTCGACATCGTGTACGTCTACGGGGGGCACAGCTACCTGCCGCTGCAGTTCCTCTCGCCCTTCTACAACCGGCGCTCGGACGAGTACGGCGGCTCCTTCGAGAACCGGGCGCGCTTCTGGCTCGAGACGCTCGAGGTCGTGCGCGAGGCCGTCGGGGACGACTGCGCGATCGCCGTGCGGCTTTCGGTCGACGCGCTTGGGCCTTGCGGCGTCGAGCTCGAGGAGGCGCTCGCGTTCGTCCGCCTCGCCGACCCGCTCGTGGATCTCTGGGACGCCGTTGTCGGCGCGCTCTGGGGCTCTGCGCGCGTCGACTCGGGCGCCTCCCGGTTCTTCGCGGAGGGCTATCAGTTGGAGTGGACGGGGCGGGTGCGGGAGGCGACGGCGAAGCCGATCGTGGGGGTGGGGCGGCTGACGAACCCCGATCGGATGGCGGAGATCGTCCGTTCGGGGGCGTGGGACCTGATCGGGGCGGCCAGGCCGTCGATCGCCGACCCGTTCCTGCCCAAGAAGGTGGAGGA
>JBGPNP010000308.1:0-3754 GCA_041487575.1 Gaiellaceae bacterium
CGCAAGCCCGAGGTCGGCCTGGGCGAGCGCCGGCGCGTCGTTGACGCCGTCGCCTACCATCGCCACGACCTCGCCGGCCGCCTGGAGCCGGCGCACCTCGGCGGCCTTGTCGCCCGGGAGCACCTCGGCGAGGACCCGCTCGATCCCGACCTCGAGAGCGACGGCCCGAGCAGTCTGGGCGGAGTCGCCCGTGAGGAGGACGGGAGTCAGGCCGAGCTCCCGGAGCTCCCGGATCGCCTCGGCGCTCGTCGGCTTCACGGTGTCGGCGAGGGCGAGGGTCGCGTGCGTGACGCCGTCCCAGCGCACGGCGATCTCACCGTCGAGGCGGCCGACCTCGACCTCGTGGCCCTCGACGCGGCCGGTGACGCCGCGGCCGGGCAGGTTCTCGAAGCGCTCGACCGGCGGGAGCGGGCCGACCTCGGCGCGTGCCGCGCTCGCGATCGCCCGGGCGATCGGATGCTCGCTCGCATCCTCGAGCGCCCCCGCGAGGCGGAGCACCTCCAGGCGCGTCACGCCGTTCAGCGGCCGGACGTCCACGAGCCGCATCCGGCCCTCAGTGACCGTCCCCGTCTTGTCCAGGACGATCGTCGTCACCCGCCGGGTCCGTTCGAGGATCTCCGGGCCCTTGATGAGGATGCCGAGCTGCGCGCCGCGGCCCGTGCCGACCATGAGCGCCGTCGGCGTCGCCAGGCCGAGCGCGCAGGGGCAGGCGATGATGAGGACGGCGACGGCGGCGGTGAAGGCATCGGTCGCGCCCCCCGTGACGGCGAGCCAGCCGGCGAGCGTCGCGAGCGAGATCGTGATGACGACGGGGACGAAGACGGCGGAGACCCGGTCGGCGAGCCGCTGGATCGGCGCCTTGCCCGCCTGCGCGGCGGCGACGAGGAGAGCGATCTGGGCGAGGGCGGTCTCCGCGCCGACCTTCGTCGCCCGCACGAGGAGCCGGCCGGAGGCGTTGATCGTCCCGCCTGCGACCTCGGACCCCGGCACGGCCTCGACCGGCACCGGCTCGCCGGTCAGCATCGACTGGTCGATCGCCGAGTACCCCTCCTCGACGACGCCGTCGGTGGCGATCTTCTCTCCCGGCCGGACGACGAAGAGGTCGCCGGCCCGGAGCTCCTCGATCGGCACGGTCGTCTCGACGCCGTCACGCAGGACGTGGGCCTCCTTCGCGCCCAGCTCGAGGAGGGCGCGGAGCGCCTCGCCGGAGCGGCGCTTGGCCCGCGCCTCGAAGTAACGGCCGAGGAGGATGAGGGTCGTGATCACGGCGCCGACCTCGAAGTACGTGTGGGCGCTCTCGACAGCGGTGAGCGCGACGACCGACCAGGTCCAGGCGGCGAGCGTGCCGAGCGAGATGAGCGTGTCCATCGTCGTCGCGCCGTGGCGGAGGTTCTTCGCGGCGGCCGCGTGGAAGGGCCAGCCGGCCCACCAGACGACCGGCGTCGCGAGCGCGAGCGCAGCCCACTCCCAGCCCGAGAAATGGAGCGGATCGACCATGGCGACGAGCGCGAGCGGGGCGGTGAGGAGAGCCGCGACGGCGAGCCGGAGGCCCGCGCGAGCGCCCGGCTCGTGGGCCGCGCTCCCGTGGTGGGCGTGGTAGCCCGCCGCCTCGACGGCCGTGATGAGCTCGTCGAGGGCCACGCGCGAGTCGTCGTACGTGACGGACGCCTTCTCCGTGCCGAAGTTGACCGCGGCCTCGACGCCGTCGAGCTTGTTCAGCTTTCGCTCGATGCGAGACGCGCACGAGGCGCAGGTCATCCCTTCGATGTCGAGCTCGACCCGGCTCAATTCTCGGCCTCGTAGCCGGCCTCTTCGATCGCGGCTCGGAGCGCGCCGTCGAGGAGCCGCTCGCCGCTGACGGTCACGAGCTTCGTCTCGAGGTCGGCCTCCGCGCGCTCCACGCCGGACACCCCGGCGAGCTCGCCTTCGACGATGGCCTTGCAGTGCCCGCAGCTCATGCCGGGGACTCGGTATGTCAGCGTCTCGGTCATGCAAGCATCATACCCTAAGGGGGTATTATTCGCCAGAGCGCTGCGAGCGCCCTCGTCGGCTACGCCGAGGGCGCCGGCAGGGCGAGCCGCCGGGTCTGCCAGCTTCGGCCGGTGAAGGCGGCTGCGGCAATGACCGTGGCGAGGAGGAAGACGAGGAGGACGCCGCCGGGCGCCTTCGTGAGCACCTCCATGAGCGCGCCGACGAGGGCGGCGCTCGGGATCGTCAGGAGCCAAGCGATGAGGATGTTCCCCGCGACGCCCCAGCGCACGGCATTCAGGCGCCGCGTCGCGCCGGCGCCGAGGACCGACCCCGAGATCGTGTGCGTCGTCGACACCGGGAAGCCGTAGTGCGCCGTGAACCAGAGCGTCGCCGCGCAGGCCGTCTGCGCCGCGAAGCCCTGCGGCGGGTCGAGCTTCGCGACCCGCTGCCCGAGCGTCTTGATGATGCGCCAGCCGCCCGCGTACGTCCCGGCCGACATCGCGAGGGCGGCGGCGACGATCACCCAGGTCGGGACGTGGAAGTTGTTCGCGTCGACGTGGCCGGAGGCGACGAGCGCGAGCGTGATGATCCCCATCGTCTTCTGCGCGTCGTTCGTCCCGTGCGTGAAGGCGACGAAGCCCCCCGAGACGAGCTGGAGCCGCCGGAAGATGCGGTTGACGATCCCCGGCGAGCGGCGGGCGACGATCCAGAGGATGATCGTCATGAAAAGGGCGGCGCCGATGACGCCGAAGACGGGAGCCGCGAGGGAAGGGATGAGCACCTTCTCCTTGAGCCCGCTCCACTTGACGACGCCGAAGCCGTGTGCGGCGATCGCCGAGCCCATGATGCCGCCGATGAGCGCGTGGCTCGAGCTCGAGGGCAGGCCGACGAACCAGGTCAGCAGGTTCCAGGTGATCGAGCCGACGAGCCCGGCGAGCACGATCTTGAGCGTGATCACCTCCGGGTCGACGATGCCCTTCGCGACCGTGGCGGCCACCTTCAGCGAGACGAAGGCGCCCGCGAAGTTGAGGACCGCCGACGTGAGCACCGCCATGCGAGGCGAGAGCGCTCTCGTGGACACCGACGTGGCGATCGAGTTCGCGGTGTCGTGGAAGCCGTTCGTGAAGTCGAAGAAGAGCGCGACGGCGACGACGGCGACGAGCGTGAGGTCGCTCACGGGCGGCTACGCGTTCTTCACGACGATGTTGCCGAGGACGTTGGCCGCCGTCTCGCTCTCGTCGAGCGCGCGCTCGAGCGCCTCGTAGATGTCCTTCCAGCGGATGACGATCAGCGGGTCGATCCGCGAGCCCCGGAAGAGGTCGGCGATGGCGTCGCGGACGACGCGGTCGCCCTCGTCCTCGTCCTGCTTGAGCGCAACGAGCTCCCGCTCGACCGTCCGGCGGCCCTTCAGGTCGCCGCAGGCGTTCGCGAGGTGCTCGACCGCGTCGACGAGGATGCGGCACTGGTCGAGCGCCGGCCTTGACATCGACTCGACCCCGTAGATCTCGAGCAGGTCGGAGGCCTCCTCGATGTGGTCGACCACGTCGTCGATCGCGGTCGCGAGCGAGTAGATGTCCTCGCGGTCGAACGGGGTCACGAACTGCGTGTTCAGAAGGCGAATGAGGTCGCGAGTGATCGTGTCACCCTCGCGCTCGATCTCCTTGATCCGGGCGTGCGTGACGGTCGAGTTTGGGAACTCGCGGAAGCGAATCTCCGCCTGCCGCGCTGCCTCGAGCGCGTTCGCGCCGGCGCGGGCGAAGAGGTCGTAGAACTCGTGCGTCCG
>JBGPNP010000309.1:0-3730 GCA_041487575.1 Gaiellaceae bacterium
AAGGCGCCGCTCGGCCGGACGTAGCCGACCGCTGCCGCGTCGAGCCGGGCGAGGGCTGCGTTGCGGCGCGCGCGGTAGGCCTCGCGCATCTCGCGCACGCAGTCCTGCGGGCCGGCCAGCGCGGCCTCAGCCGCCTTCTGCGAGACGCTCGAGACGCTCCAGAGCACCGGCTCCTGCGCACGCGCGATCCGTGCCGCGGTGTCCGCGTCCGGCGCGACCGCGTAGCCCACGCGCCAGCCCGTCATCGCGTAGCTCTTCGAGAAGCTGAAGATCGAGACGACGCGGTTGCCGGCCGCGCCGACGTGCTCGCCCTCGAAGACGACGTCCTCGTAGGCCTCGTCCGAGATGACCCAGAGCGTGTGGCGGTCCGCGATCGCGAGCAGGGCGTCGAGCGTCTGGCGGTCGAAGACCGAGCCGCTGGGGTTTCCGGGCGAGTTGACGACGATCGCCCTCGCACTCGGCGTGATCCTCGCCTCGAGCGCGCCGAGGTCGGGGAGCCCGCCGGCGCGCAGCTCGAGCGGGTAGTAGGCGACCCGGGCGCGCACGGCCTCGACGATGGGCGGGTAGTTCGGCCAGCCAGGGTCGGGGAGGAGGACCTCGTCGCCTGGCTCGAGGAGCGCGAGCATGGTCGTGAAGAGCGCGCCGCAGGCGCCGGCCGTGACGACGATCTCCGCGGCCGAGCGCTCGAGCCCGTTCCGCTCGCGGAGCTTCGCCGCGATGAGCTCGCGCAGGCTCGGGAGGCCGGCGGGGAGCGTGTACTTCGTGAAGCCGGCGAGCGCAGCCTCGCGGGCGGCGTCGACGATGTGGGAGGGCGTGACGAAGTCCGGGTCGCCGAGCTCGAGGCGGATCGCGCCCGGGATCGCCGCTGCGCGCGCGTTCATGTCCCGGAAGGCGGAGAACGACATCGGCCGGGACCCTAGCGCGGAGGATCGGCCGGAGCCGCGGAGAATCGCGTGCTGTGCGCGGCTATCTCAACCCGGGCGAGGAGATCCGCATCGAGGCGCGGCCGCACGGCGTCGCGCTCGTCCGGCCGCTCGTGCGCACGCTCGTCCTCGCGGGCGGCGGGGGCGGGCTCGTGCTCGCGGGCTCGAGCTTCGGGTGGGCGCTCGGCGCGCTCGGTGCGGCCGCGCTCGCGATCGCCGCGGTCGCGGCGGTCCGAGACGTCCTCCGCTGGGATCGGACGGAGGTCGTCCTCACCACGGAGAAGCTCTTCGTCGTCCACGGCGTCGCCCGCCGGCGCGCGGCCGCGGTCCGGCTCTCGCGGGTCGAGACCGTCGAGGTCGAGCAGAATCTGCTCGGGCGGCTGCTCGGCTACGGGACGCTCGTCGCGGGGAGCCTCGTCATTCCGTACGTGCCCGAGCCGCGCACCTTCTGCCGGCTGATCCGCTGATCGTCGCCACGCTCGCGCCGGGTCACCCCGGGAGTTCCAGGCCGGCGAAGGCCAGCGTCTCCTCGAGGCCGCGCACGCCTTCGGTCGCGCCCACGGCGGTCGTCGCCAGCGCGCCGGCTGCGTTCGCGAGGCGCACCGAGCGCTCGAACGGCCAGCCGGCCAGCTTCCCGTACAGGAGGCCGGCGACGAAGGCGTCGCCCGCGCCCGTCCCGTCCACTGCTTCGACCGGGAGAGGCGCCACCATCCCTTCGAAGCCCTCCCCGGAGGCGTAGCAACCCTCGGCGCCCATCTTCAGCGCGACCTCGCCCGCGCCGCGCTCGCGCAGCCAGGCTGCGGCCCGCGCCGGCTCTCGCTCGCCCGAGATCGCCCGCGCCTCGGTGAGGCTCGGAGCGAAGAGGTCGGCGTGCGGAAGGCACGGGAGCACCCGCTCCCAGCGGCCGGTCGCGTCGAAGACCGTGTCGAGGCTCGTCGCGAGGCCGCGCGCCTTCGCTTCGGCGAGCAGGCCTGCGGCCGGCGCGCCGTCCAGCTCTTCCATCAGGAGCGCCCCGGCGACGTGGAGGGCTCGGCCGCCGAAGACGACTTCCGGGTCGAGCTCGTCCGCGCGGAGCGCCCCGTTCGCACCGGGGAGGTGAAGGAACGTTCGCTCGCCGTCAGAGCCCACGAGCGCCACGGTCGCGGATGTCGGCACCGTAGGGTCACGCAGCACGCCGCTCCGGTCGACTCCGCGCTCGTCGAGGACGCCGAGGAGGAAATCCCCGAACGGGTCGGCGCCCGCCTTTCCCGCGACCGCGGCCCGCATCCCGAGCTTGACGAGCGCGCTCGCCGTGTTCACGGCGCAGCCGCCGGCCCGGAGCGAGATCTCCTCGACGAGCGCGACGGTGCCGCGCTCGGGAAAACCGTCGATGGGCCGAGCCATGACGTCAGCGACGAGGATGCCGAGGCAGGTGACGTCCAATTAGGGGGTCACCTCGGTGATCCCCTAGGCCATGTGGATCTCGACGTCGTCAGCGACGCCGCCGAGGATCGTGTAGTCGGTCCGGGCGGTCTGGAGGATCGACCCGGGCACGAACTCGGACACCGGCCCGTGCGCGACGAGCCGCGCGATGAAGCGCTGCCAGGAGACCCCGCCGCCCAGGTCGCCGTCGAGCCAGAAGCTCCGGTGCTTCGCGCCGAGGATCTCGCGCGGCCCGATCGTGTTCGCCCGCGGCGGGACCCACGACCAGTCGCCGCCGAAGGAGTGGAGGGCGTTCTGCATGATCGTCATCGGGTGGAGCTCGACGAGCCGCGCGCCGGCCTGCTTGTACGCGTCGAGGTCGCCCGCGAACTCGTGGCCGAGGTGGGCCTCCCAGAAGGCGATGTGACCGCACCAGCCGATGCCGCCGTAGCAGACGTCCGCCCCGCCGAGGTCCTCGATCAGCTTCGAGTAGTCCCCGATCTTCTCCCTGGTCGGGAAGTGGATGTTCTCTTCCCGCGGGCGCAGGTCGGCATCGATGAGCGAGAAGAACGACCCGATCATGGCTTTCTGGAACGAGCCTGCCCAGGAGACGGGCGCCGTGTCGCCGTGCTCGTTCGCGTACTCGTCCATGTTGAACGTGTGGACGTGCTGGAGCGAGAGCCGCTCATCGTTGATCATGCGTGCCGCGAACGCGTACTGCGGCATCGGCCCGACTGGGAAGATGCCGACGAAGTCGCGGCCCTCGTCGCGGGCGGCGCGGATCCGCGAGACGATGTCCTCGGCGAAGGCCCAGTAGAACTCGTGCGCGTCGTCGACGACGCGGATCTTGAAGTCCGGATTCGTGTGCTTCGCGAGCTCGGACCGCTTGATCCGCCGCACCCGCTCGCAGGCCTCCCGGTCGCGGAACGAGATGAAGTCGGCGAGCGAGTAGTCGAAAGCCACGTCGTCTCCTTTCACGGCAAGAGCCTCTTCGTCGTCCCGCGCAGCCACGTGAGGCAGGGTGTGAACCCCTCGGCGTACTTGACGCCCGCCTGGAGGCCTCGGTAGGCGGTCGCGATCCTCATGTTCTCGACGATGTCGACGTCGTCGTGATCCTTGAGCCACGTGAGCTGGCTCTCGTGTGCCTCGAGCATCTTCACCTTGACGTCGATCGTCTCCGTCACGTCCACGAACTCGGTCGGGTTGAAGCCGAGGCCGGTGACCGTGTCCATGAAGTAGATGGGCGGCACCGCGGAGTGGTGCGGCTTCCCGGTCTCGAGGAGCGGCACGCTCGCGAGGAAGCTCGCGTCGAAGACGAGCCGCGAGATCTCGTTGTGGTCGACCATGTAGTCGCCCTGCGAGTGCGTGATGATCACATCGGGGCGCGCCTCGCGGACGAGATCGAC
>JBGPNP010000310.1:0-3728 GCA_041487575.1 Gaiellaceae bacterium
CATCCGACGACGGCCGCCGGCCCCGCATCGGGCCGGGCGAGCGTCTCCGCGGCGAGCACGGCCGCGGCACCGGTGCGGCGCGACGTGAGCGCGCCGGCGTCGAGGACGGCGACGAGCTGCCCGGCCTCCATCTCCGAGAGGAGGACGATCCCGAACACCGTCGGCAGCCCCTTCTCCGGGTTCCTGGGGAACGAGTTGACCCACTTGAGGACGGCGTAGCCGGCGCCCGACGCCGGCATGGCGCGGAAGTCGCCGTCGGGCGGTGCCGGGACGTAGATCTTCGGCGGCATCACCCAGCGGCCGGCGGCGTGCTCCACGAAGGCGCGGCGGACGGCCTCGACCGCGTCCGCTTCGTTCACCGCAGCCAGCACATGCCTCGCCAAGAAGAGCGGAACGCTCAAGGGTCTATCTCCGCAACGTCGTCCTCCCGAGCGGAGCGAAGGGACAAGCCTGTTCCGTGGAAAATGCGCAGCATTTTTCGCGGTTAAGCGAGAGCTTCCGCATAACGCTCGAACGCCCGCTGACGGCGCCGGCACTCGGCGAGCTCCGCTTCGAGCTCGGCGATCTGGCTCTCCATGCGGATGCGGGCGTCCTCCGGCGGGTGGCCCTGGACGAACCCGGCCCGCCGGAGCGTCTCGACGTCCTCCGGCTCCATTCGGGCCGCAGCCGCCTCGTCGGCGCGCCAGGCCTCGAGGTCGCGCAGGGCATTGTCGAGCCGCGTCCGCAGCGCCTCCTCGCGCTGGCGCTCGAGGTCGAGCGAGTCGAGCGCCTCCTGGCGGCGCCTGGCGCGGACGATCTCGTCTCGCCCCATCACACGAAGATGTCGAGGGGGAGGAGCGCGGAGACGACCGGGTTCGGGATGTCCACGACTTCGGACAGCCGCAGGTCGACCGCGACGCTCGCGAGGCAGTAGGAAGCCTCGCGCGAGAACCCATACGTCGCCGAGAGGTAGGCGATCATGTCGAGGAGAGCGCCGCGCGCCGCGAGCGTTAGGTCCATCGACTCGTTCCGGCCGTCCGGTGAGACCGGCATCCCCGTCGTCGCGAAGCAGCGCCGCGGCTGCTCACCCGGGGTCTCGTAGGCGGGGAAGCGCGGGCGGAAGGTCGGGGCCTTGACCAGGCCGACCCGGACCGTCACCTTCGCGGCGATCTCGAGCGCTGTCCCGTTCGACTCGCCGTCGCCCTGCGCGTAGTGGACGTCGCCGAGGGAGAGGAGCGCCCCGGGGACGTGGACGGGGAGGAGGAGGCGGCTGCCGGCGACGAGCTGGCGCACGTCCAGGTTGCCGCCGGTCTCGCGGGGCGGAATCGTGCGCAGGCCGCCGGCCGCCGACGCGGGCACCGCCAGGCTGGGTTCGTCGTCGGCGACTGCGCCGCCGCGCGCCCGCAGGTCCTCCTCGCGGCGGCGCATCTCCGCCATCAGCTCGTGCGAGGGTGCGACGCCGACGACGCCGGGGAAGATCGCAGCCGGGATGCGGACCCCCGGGAGCTCGGGCGTCGTCGCGAAGTCGGGCGCCACGTCCCATTTCATCAGGTAGGGCTCGGGGAAGAGGTCGGCGAGGAAGCCGAACCCCGGCACGATGCAGGTGAAGCCGAAGTCGCCCGGCTCGAAGCCGAGGAGCTCGACCTCGAGGAGGTCGCCGGGCTCGGCGCCCTCGACGTAGACCGGGCCCTCGAGCGCGTGCGCGACGCCGAGGTCGATCCGCAGGACGTCCTGGTGCGTCGACGCCTTAGTGAGCTGGCCGTTCAGGCCGTCGTCGCAGTCGAGCGTCAGCTCCTCGCCGGGGCGGAGCGCACACGCCGGCTCGACGTCGGGGTGCCAGCGGTTGTGCACGCGAGGGTCCTATCACGCGCCCGCGCGCGGCGCGATCAGCCGCTTGGCGCGCTCGGCAGCCTCGGCGGCGAGTTCGATCTCCGCCGCTGTCCACGTGCGCGGCTCGCCGCACTGGTGGAGCGAGAGGATGCCGGCGAGGCGGTCCTCGGCGAGGATCGGCGTCACGATCTGGGAGGCGAGGCCGCCATAGGCCTCTCGCATCCGGTGGAAGTCGGGATCGGCGAAGGCCGTGGCGCAGTCGTCCTGGACGATCTGCGCGCCGGTCTCCGCGAGGACGCGGGCGACCGGCTGGCCGCGCAGGTCGATCCCGGCGCCGTCCCTGATCGACACGACACCCTCGGCGAGCGCCTCGTGCGTGACCGGGAAGAAGCCGCCGGGAACGTCCTGCCGGAGCGTCACGCGGCTCGCCCGGGTGTCCGCGAGGAGGCGCTCGACGACCGTCTGGAGCGTGAGCTGGAAGGAGTAGTCGAGCCCGACCGAGTCGAACCCGAGGCGGCCGTAGAGCTCCTTCGGCCAGTCGTCGGGATCGGCGCCGAGGAAGACGAGGTCGCAGCCGGCCGCGCGGGCCTCGTCGAGCGCCTTCGTGACGACGGCGCGCACGTAGCCACGGCCGCGGTGCTTCAGGTGCGTCGCGACGTCCTCGATCTGGGCCGTGGGTCCCTCGATGTAGAGCTCGCAGTAGGAGACGACCTGGCCTTCCGCAAGAACCCCGAAGCGCCGCACAGCCACCGCGCGGTCGAGGAGGTAGTGGCAGCCGACGACCTGGCGCACTACCTCATCGTCGGTGGCCCAGGGCTGGGTGCGGGTCGTTCGCTCCCGCGCCGACTGCAGCTCGGCTTCCGCCACGTCGCGGACGAGTGTCGTGTCGGACGGCCGGTCGGCCGGGCGGCGGTGGACCATGACGAGGAGGGCCTCCGTCTCCCAGCCGAGCTCCGCGAACCCGGGCTCGAGGCGCTCGCCCTCGGCGGCGTTCACGATCTCGACCGCCCGGTGCCCGTGGCCGGCCTCGGCATGGAGCCGCTCGGCCTCGGCTGCGAGCTCCTCGGCCGTTGCGCCCTCGGGCCGCTCGACGCGCAGGTAGTTGAGGTCCCAGACCAGCGGGAAGCCGTCGTGGAAGAGCGCGGTGCCCCGCGAGAAGGGGACGCGACGGCCGGCCATGCGGTCGGACAGGGCGCGCATGAACGCGACGCTGCGGTCGAGGTCGTCTGTCACGATGCGCGAATGATCATCGATGCGCACCTCCACGTCGACGACGTGCCGGCCCTCGGCTGGAAGATGGAGGCCGAGCTCTGCGTCCGGCGCCTCGACGAGGCGGGGATCGACGCCGGCATCGCCATGACGATCACTGACTGGCCGGAGGTGAACGAGGGCGCGCTCGAGCTCGTGGCCGAGGCCTGCGCCGCCTTTCCCGGCCGGCTCTGGGCCTTCGCCCGCATCCATCCGTGGTACGGCGACCGCGCCCACGATGCCCTGGAACGCGCGCTCACAGGCTACGGTGGTTGCTACAAGGGCCTGAAGCTCCACCCGGTGACGACGATCGACCACCCGGCGAGCGAGGGCACGATCCGCCTCATCCGCAAGGCTGCCGAGCACGGCGCGCCGACGCTCTTCCACTGCGGCGACGAGCCGCTGACGACGCCGCTCGCGATCGCGAAGGCGGCCGAGGCCTGCCCCGAGGCGACGATCATCCTCGGCCACATGGGCGGCTACGTCCACGCCGACGAGGCGATCGAGACGGCCGAGCGCGTCCCGAACCTCGTGCTGGAGACGTCGGCCATGCCCTACCCGGACAGGATCCGGCTGGCGGTCGAGCGGCTCGGGCCGGAGCGCGTGATCTACGGTTCGGACGGGCCGGTGTGCTCGCCGCGCATCGAGGTGGAGAAGGTGCGCCTGGCCGG
>JBGPNP010000311.1:0-3684 GCA_041487575.1 Gaiellaceae bacterium
GGTTCTCCTGATGCGTCCACGAGGCGTCGGTCCAGTTCGTCGAGCCGGTCCAGATCGACTCGCCGTCCCGGATCACGTACTTGTGGTGCATCAGGTCGGGCACCCCTGCGATCGGGCGTGAGGGCAAGCCGAGCGAGGCGATCAGCTCCACGTCCGGCTCCGGCGGAGGCGGCACCGGGATCGGGTTCGCGTGGTCGACGTCGTAGATGATCCGCACCGCGACCCCGCGCCCGGCCGCCTCCCGGAGAGCGCCCGCGACGACCGCCGCCGTCTCGGGGCCGAGGTGGAAGTCGTACTGCGCCAGATCGAGAGAGCGCCCGGCCGGCGCAAGGAACTCCGCCAGCTCGCGCGCGACCTCGAGCGGCTGCTGGCCGCCGTCGGTCAGAGTTCGGGTTCGGATGGAGGAGCTCATCGAACGAGTGGCCCGCGCTAGGATCGGCGAGACCTTCGACGTCTATCGTGACGGGCGCGGGGCCGCGACGCGCCGGCGGCCGACCGGCAGCGAGGTCAGGGCCGCGCGGCCCTTGCCGAAGGAACTGGCAGCAGGCCGTAATGTGATCGCTCTCGGACGCCTCGCGGAGTCGGTTCCCGCGGCGCAGTACGTGCGCCACCCGAGCCACGGCGGCGCGTCGGAATTCCGCGCGGGGCTGCTAGCATTCCTCGCCGGCGGACAGTGAGTCCGCCATTTACTTGCTCCGGTGCCTGACTTCAGTCTGGTTCCGGCGAACAACGAATGAAGACCTGGAACGCCAAGCCCGGCGAGATCGATCGCCTCTGGTACGTGGTGGACGCCGAGGGGAAGACCCTCGGGCGTCTGGCTACGCAGATCGCGGACACGCTCCGCGGCAAGGGCAAGCCCGAGTACACGCCGCACGTGGACACCGGCGACTTCGTCGTCGTCGTCAACGCCGAGAAGATCGCCGTCACGGGCAAGAAGCTCGAGCAGAAGCTCTACTACCGCCACTCGGGCTATCCCGGCGGCCTCAGGGTACGGACGCTGGCCGAGCAGCTCCAGCGCCGACCCACCGAGGTCCTCCGCGCAGCCGTCAAGGGCATGCTCCCGAAGAACCGGCTCGCACGCCAGCAGATCACGAAGCTCAAGATCTACGCCGGCCCGGCGCACCCGCACGAAGCGCAGAAGCCCGAGCCGCTCCCCCTCGACTAGGACAGGCATGGCCGCCACTCAGATCGCTCAGTACCTTGGAACCGGCAAGCGCAAGACCTCGGTCGCGCGAGTCATCCTCAGGCCCGGCGACGGGAAGACCTGGATCAACGGGCGCTCGCTCGACGACTACTTCCCGCGCCAGTCGCTGCGCTCGGTCGCGACGGCCCCGCTCCGTACGGCGGGCGTCGAGGGCACGTTCGACATCCGTGCGCGCATCCACGGCGGCGGCGTCGCCGGGCAGGCCGGCGCGCTCCGGCACGGCATCGCCCGGGCGCTGTGCGACGCGGACCCGAACCTTCGAACGGTGCTCAAGCGCGACGGCTTCCTCACGCGCGACGCGCGCATCGTCGAGCGCAAGAAGGCCGGCCTGCGCAAGGCGCGCAAGCGGCCGCAGTTCTCGAAGCGCTAGCGCCGGGCCACCGTCCGTGGCCCGCCGCTATTTCGGAACCGACGGCGTTCGTGGCGTCGTCGGTGAGGATTTGACCCCGGTGCTCGTCGAGCGTCTGGGGCGCGCGTTCGCACTCTGGAGCCGCGGCGCCCCCGTCCTCGTCGGCCGGGACACCCGCGCGTCCGGACCCGAGCTCGAGCGCGCGCTCGCGGAGGGGCTCGTCTCCGGGGGCTCCGACGTCGACCTCGGCGGCATCCTGCCGACCCCGGCCGTCGCGCTCCTCGCCGAGGGGGCGGGCGCGGTCGTCTCGGCCTCGCACAACCCGCCCGAGTACAACGGCGTCAAGTTCTTCGGTCCGGGCGGCGTGAAGCTCGAGGACGCGGAGGAGGAAGCCGTGGAAGCGTTCCTCGAGGCGCCTCCGGCCGAGGACGCCGGCCGTGTTCGCTCGGTGGACGGCCTCGCCGACCGGTACGTACTCGAGGTCTGCCGGCGCTTCGGCGCACCGCTCGGCGGCCTCCACGTGGCGGTGGACTGCGCGAACGGCGCCATGAGCGAGGTCGCTCCGGCCGCGCTCCACTGGCTCGGCGCGACCGTGTCCGCGGTCGCGAACGAGCCCGACGGGACGAACATCAACGCCGGCTCCGGCGCGACCGACCTCTCGCTGCTCACGCGCGTCGTGGGAAGGAGCGGCTTCGACCTGGGCGTCGCCTTCGACGGCGACGGCGACCGGATGCTTGCCGTCGACGCGGCCGGGAACGAGTTGGACGGCGACCAGGTCCTCGCCGTTCTCGCGCTCTACCTCGAGGTCGACCTCGTCGTGGTCACATCGATGACGAACCTCGGCTTCCACCGTCTCATGGCCGAGCGAGGCATCCGCGTGATCACGACAGACGTGGGCGACCGCTACGTCCTGGAGGCTCTCCGCCGCGAAGGCGGGCTGCTCGGCGGCGAGCAGTCCGGGCACATCCTCTGGCTGGACGGGCACAGGAGCGGCGACGGGCTCGTCGCGGCCGTCCTCCTCTGCCGTGCCCTCGTCGAGAGCGGTGCCACGCTCGCCGAGCTCGCCGCCGTGATGCCGAGGCTCCCGCAGGCAAAGAGCAACGTCCGTGTGCGCACGAAGGCGCTTCCCCAGGCGCTCCTCGACGAGGTGGAGGGCCTGAATAGGAGGATCGCCGGGAGGGGCCGCGTCTTCGTCAGGCCGTCAGGCACCGAGCCCCTGGTGCGCGTTCTCGCCGAGGCCGAAAGCGAGGAGGAGGCAGCGGACCTCTGTGGTACGATCGAGCGCCTCGTCCGGAGAGAGCTCGGCTGAGGCCGAGCTTCGCTCTTCCAGGGCGCGGCAGGGTAAAGGAGGCGCTCGGGTGTGCGGCATCATCGGATACGTAGGCTCGAGGTCGGCGAAGGAGCTCCTCCTCCACGGGCTCGAACGGCTCGAATACCGCGGCTACGACTCGGCCGGCCTCTGCCTCGTCGAGCCCGCGGGGCTCGCCTATATCCGGGCCGTCGGCCCGCTCGCCGAGCTCAAGCTCGCGGCCGCCGAGATCGGCTCCGAGGCGACCACCGGGGTCGGGCACACCCGCTGGGCGACCCACGGCCGCGTCTCCGAGGAGAACGCCCACCCGCTCACCGGCTGCGGCGGCGAGGACGTCGCCGTCGTCTTGAACGGCATCGTCGAGAACTTCCGCGAGGTCAAGGACTCGCTCCTCGCCGAGGGCCACAAGTTTTCCTCCGAGACCGACGCGGAGGTCGTTGCGCACCTCGTCGAGCGCCACTACACGGGCGACCTCGTCGAGGCGGTGCGCGCCGTCTACCGCGAGCTCGAGGGCCACTTCGCGTTCGTCGTCTTGCATCGGGAGCACCCGGAGCTGCTCGTCGGCGCGCGGCTCCAGTGTCCGCTCGTCGTCGGGCTCGGCGACGATGAGGCGTTTCTCGCCTCGTCGATCGCGGCTTTCCTGCGGGACACCCGCCGCGTCCAGCTGATCGAGGACGGCGAGGTCGTGGCGATCACGGCCGCGGGAGCGCGCTTCTACTCCGTCGAGGACGGTCTGCGCGACCGCGACGAGCTCGAGGTGGACTGGGACGACGAGGCGGCGGAGAAACAGGGCTTCGAGACGTTCATGCTCAAGGAGATCTA
>JBGPNP010000312.1:0-3681 GCA_041487575.1 Gaiellaceae bacterium
CATCGACCGCACCCTCCTCTACCGCTCCGACCTCTTCGGCGAGCCCTACGCCGCGGCGCTGCAGGACGTGATGCGAGGGCCGTCGGACTGGAGCCCGGGCGAGCGGGAGCTCTTCGCGGCCTTCGTGTCGAGCCGCAACCAGTGCGTCTTCTGAACGCTCTTCCACGGCGCGGTCGCGTCGGGCGCTCTGGAGGAGGAGCTTGTTGAGGCGGTGCTCGAGGACTGGCGAGCCGCCCCGGTGGGCGACGCGCTCAGGGCGACCCTCGGCCTCCTCGAGAAGCTCACGCTCGCTCCGGCCGAGGTGGGCGTCGAGGACGTGGTCGCCGTCCGCGCCGCCGGAGTGAGCGACGAGGCCATCGTCGACGCGATCCACGTCTGCGCGCTCTTCGACACGATCAACCGGATCGCTGATGGGCTCGGCGTCGAGATTCTCGCGCCGGAGAAGTTCCGCCGCGGTGCCGCGCTCGTCCTCGAAGTCGGCTATTGAGCAGGTAGAGTCGGGCTTGCGATGCTCGTCGGGGTCGCCCAGATCGAGCCCCGGCTCGGCGAGACCGGGCGCAACCTCGAGACCTGCCTCGGGCGGCTCGAGGAAGCGGCGACGGCGGGGTGCTCCCTCGTCGTCTTCCCGGAGTGTGCGCTCTCGGGCTACATGTTCGACTCGGTCGAGGAGGCGGCGCCGTTTGCCGTGGAGGTCCCCGGCCGCGAGACAGGGAGGCTCGCCGAGGCGTGCGCCCGGCTCGGGCTGCACGCAGCCGTCGGGGTCCTCGAGCGCGACGGGGACGACCTCCGGAACGCCGCCGTCCTCATCGGGCCGGGCGGGCTCGTCGGCCGATACCGCAAGACGCATCTGCCGTTCCTCGGCGTCGACCGCTTCACCCTCCCCGGCGACGAGCCGTTCGAGGTCGTCGAGACGCCGATCGGCCGGCTCGGGATCGAGATCTGCTACGACCTTCGCTTCCCGGAGCTGACGCGCGCGCTCGCGCTGCGAGGCGCGGAGATCGTCGTCCACCCGGCGAACTGGCCCGTGCAGGTGCGCCCGCTCGCCGACTTCATGACCCGGTCGCGGGCGGCCGAGAATCGCGTCTTCCTCCTCACCGCGAACCGCGTCGGGCGCGAGCGCGACGCCGAGTTCTTCGGCTGGAGCCAGATCGTCGACCCGCTCGGCCGGCGGCTCGCCGAGGCCGGTGCGACCGAGGAGGGGCTCGTCGTGGCGGAGATCGCCCCGGCTGACGCCCGCGTGAAGGACATCCTGCCGGTTCCCGGCGAGTACGAGATCCACCTCTTCGACGACCGCCGCCCGGAGCTCTACGGCGCGCTCGTCGAGGAGCCGCAGAGCGTCAAAGCTCACTAGCGAGGGAGGTTGCGATGGCGACGACGGAAGCGCTGACCTGGGCCGCGGTTCTCGAGCGGGACGGTGTCAAGGTCTCGAAGAGCCCGTGGGGCCCCGGCGACGAGATCGGGCGGCTGAACTGGCTCACGGGGGACTCGGTCAAGGCGATCCTCGAGCGCCTGAACGGGCGCAAGGTCTTCGACCTCGCCGTGGACTACTTCCTCGGCATGCCCTCGTGGGTGGCTGCGGGCGACCCGCCCTACGGGATCTGGATGACGCACACGCCGCAGGGGTCGATCAACGACAACCTCTCCGGCGTCGGGCCGAAGGTGCACGAGAAGTACAGCTACTGCGGCGACTCGATCACGATGTACACCCACTGCGGCACTCACATCGACACGCTCAACCACCTCGGCTTCTACGGCCTCTTCTGGAACGGCTGGACGGCGGACGCAGAGCTCGGCAGCCGCATCTGGACGAAGGGCGGCACCGACAACTACCCGCCGATCATCGCCCGGGGCTCGCTCGTGGACGTCGCCGGGGCGAAGGGCGTCGACTGCCTGCCGGACGGCTACGCGATCACCCCGGCGGACCTCCAGGATGCGCTGCGCCGGCAGGGGAGCGAGATCCGCCGCGGCGACGTCGTGCTCGTGCGGACGGGCCGGATGACGAAGTGGCCGGACTTCGACGGCTACCTCGCCAAGCCGCCGGGGATCGGCCTCCCCGCCGCGAAGTGGCTCTGCGAGGAGGCGGGCGCGATGTGCATCGGGGCGGACTCGATCGCCCTCGAGGTGCTGCCGTCGGAGGAGCCCGAGGTCTTCCTCCCGGTGCACTGCTACATGTTCGCAACCGCCGGGGCGCAGATCATCGAGGTCGTGAACATGGAGGAGATCGCAGCCGAGAAGCAGTACGAGTTCGCGTTCGTCGGCCTGCCGCTGAAGCTGCGAGGCGCGACGGGGGCGCCGATGCCGTCCCTCGCGGTGCCGCTCAGGGACTAGTCCTTTTCGCACATGTCCCGGTGCCAGGCACCGGGACATGTCCTCTCAGGGCAGGTCGCGGACGTCCGCCAGGACGTGGCGGACGAAGGCGGCGTAGCGCGGGACCTCCGCGGCGTCGATTGCCGCGGGCAGGCAGGCGCGGGCGTAGAGGAGCGAGTCCTCGCGCGAGATCGGTGCGTCGATGACGCGCTCGAGCGGCCGCAGCACGCGCGGCTCGCCGTTCGCCTCGATCCTCACCCGAGCGTCCATCGCCACCGGGTATCGGCTCCCGGACGCGGCTGCTTGAGGACTATTCGAAGGGTGCCGGAGCCCGGCTGCGAGCGGCCGCTTGCGCACGTCTTCAGCCACTCAGGACGAAGAGCTCCCGGAGCGGGGCCTTGACGCGCCAGGCGGACTCGGCGCCCATGGGGAGCGACGCGATGCCCCCGGGGCCTGTACCGCTTCCGGACGGCGATGCCCGGCCTTACGCGCCGGCCATCGGCACCGTCTCGTCCGACTCGAAGAGCGAGAAGGAGTTCCCTTCCGTGTCCTTGCAGCGCGCAAACCAACCGATCTCCGGGATCGGGCTCTTGTCGCCGGCCTCGCCGCCGAGCTCGCGGATCTGCGCGATCGTCGCGTCGATGTCGTCCGTGTCGAAGTAGACGACGAAGTGGCCGTCGCGCTCCTCGTACGGGTAGATCGCGCCGCCCGGCTCGCCCTCGAACATGTGGTACTCGACCGGCCCCGACCATTCGCGGAACTTCCAGCCGAAGAGCGAGCCGTAGAACGACTTGGCCCGCTGCGCGTCCTCGGCCACGATCTCGAAGTGCACGAGCTTCCCTGGCACTAGCCCACCTCCATCTGGACGACTTCTTTGAACGCCTCGACGTCGGGGTCCCGCTCGTAGCGCTCGAGTACGGCGAGCGCGACTGCGAGGTCCTGGACGGCGAGACCCGTCGAGTCGAAGACGGTGATCTCGGCCGCCGTGGTTCTTCCCGGCTCCTCGCCGCGGAGCACCCGGCCGAGCTCGGCGACGTCCTCACGCCGCAGACGCCCCGTCTCGGCGGCGCGCGCGATGTCGCCGCCGTGGCTCGCCTGGTCCCAGTCGTCGCAGACGACGCGGGCGCGGAGGAGCTCCTCGACAGCGATCTCGGCCTTGCCGGAGCCGTCGGCGCCCATGAGGCTCACGTGCTGGCCGGCGCGGAGCGACCCGGGCTCGAGGAGGATCTCGCGGCCGGGCGTGACCGTCGCGACGACGTCGGCCGCGAGCGCCTCGGCGAGGCTTCCGGCGACCACGGCGCCGAGCTTCTCCGCGACCGCCTCCGCCCGGCCCGGCACGGCGTCCCAGACGAGGACGGGGCGGCCGCGGGCGAG
>JBGPNP010000313.1:0-3676 GCA_041487575.1 Gaiellaceae bacterium
ACGCTCGGCGAGATCACGCTCGGGCCGGAGCTGAGAGGGCGAGACGCCGGGCGGGATCTCGCCGGCGGGCACCAAGCGCCCGTGAGGAGCCCTCGCTCCGGGAAGCTCACGCACGGCGGGGAGGATCAGCTCCTCGACGCGGCCGTCTGCGAGCGCGGCGAGCGTGTCGCCGAGCCCGAGCGCGCCTCTTCCCCCGGCGAGCGCCTCCTCGCGGACGCGCGCGAGGAGCGCCAGCCCGCGGCGGGCCCTCGCCTCCTCGAGCACGGGCGCCGCCGCCTCGGCGAGCTCCGCCGTGGAGAGCCAGGCGAGCAGGCGGTGGTCGAGCGTGACCTCGGGGCTTCCCGGCTCGCGCAGGCCCTCAGCCAGTGGGACGGCGAGCCGCTCGTCGCCGGCGACGACGACGTCCTCCCAGCCGCGCCGGCGCGCCTGTGCACGGATGTCCTCCGCCTGGCCGGCGACGAGGAGCTCGCGCTCCTCCTCGGCTCGCCGCTCGAAGAGGTCGCGCTGCTGGCCGGCGCGGAAGCCGGGGCCCGCGTACGGCGCACCTCTCGGATGAGCGTAGGCGGGGCCGGAGAGCTCGCGCCGCTCCCCGCCGCGCTCGACGAACGGGACGGCCTCGAGCTCACGGACCTCGCCGAGACGCCACTCGAAGAGCCGGAGACCCTCGTCGGAGAGGAGGACGAGCCCGGCGGGGCGTCCGGCCTGAAGCGCACGGGCGAGGGGGCGGAGGCGAGCCCGTCGGCCGAGCGTCACCCGGGTCTCGAACGGGGGGCGGATCGCGACGCGGATCGCCTCGCCGCCGGAAAGCCCGGCGAAGAGGGCGCGCCCGAGCCCGGCCTCCTGCGGCGAGAGGAGAAGATCGAGCTCGTCCCCGAGCTCTGCCAGCCGGGCAGCCAAGGCCTCTGGGCGCGGCCCGTCGCCTTCCGCCTCGAGTTCCCGCTCGATCTCCTCCAGGCCGTGCCGGACCTCGAGCTCCCAGACCGGCGGCGAGCCGGTCTCCTGCTCGGGGTGGAGGCCGACGTAGACGGAGAGGACGCCAAGCGGGTCGGCAAGCGACGCAATCGACGCGAGTACGCGCTCGTCGAGCATTGCCGAGGAAGGATCGCTCGGCTCGGCCGGGCCGGCATCGGGGCGCTCCTCGACGCCGCTGCGGGGAACTACGCATCTGGGCAGGGCGCTTCGCCGGGCGAGAGGCCCACGGCCGCACGGCCGGCGCCGGTCAGGCCGTCCCGAAGCCGGCCGGGCGGACCGGCAGCCGGCGTGCTCCCCAGCGCCCGGCGCGCCCGGTCCAGGAATTCGCCGAGCCGGTTTCGCTTTCGTCCCCTCTACCCACAGACGGCTCGGCTTTCGCCTAACGTCCGCTTGGTGGAGGCTCAACCTACTCGCGCTCCGTGCTCGGCGCAGTAGCGAGGCTACTCGGCCCTGCCGGCCGTGCCATCGGGGACCACCCCGATCTGCGCGTACGCACTTTCCCGCAGCCGCCCTCGGGAAAGCCGCAAGCCCGGGCAGGGCCGGCCCCGATGCTCCTCGTCACCGCCGGCCGGATACTCGGGCGGTGATCGAGCAGGGAGGGCAGCCGGGGTCGCACCTGCGCGAGAACCCGTTCGAGATCGCCCGCGGGCAGCTTCGCGCGGTCGCGGATCTCTTCGACGTCGACGAGCGCGTGCTCGGGCGGCTCGGGAGCTGCAAGAAGGCGGTGATCGTCTCGGTGCCCGTCACCATGGACGACGGGTCAGTGGAGGTGTTCGAGGGCTACCGGGTCACGCACAACGTCGCCCGCGGCCCGTCGAAGGGCGGGATCCGCTACCACCCCGACGTGACGCTCGACGAGGTGCGGGCGCTCGCGATGTGGATGACGTGGAAGTGCTCGCTCATGGGCATCCCGTTCGGCGGCGCCAAGGGAGGGGTCGTCTGCGACCCGAAGCGCCTCTCGCTCGGAGAGCTCGAGCGGCTGACGCGCCGTTACGCGACGGAGATCATCGCCGACATCGGCCCGGAGCGGGACATCCCCGCCCCCGACGTCGGCACCAACGCGCAGGTGATGGCCTGGATCTTCGACACGTACTCGATGAACAAGGGCCACTCCGTGCTCGGCGTCGTCACCGGCAAGCCGCTCGACACCTGGGGCTCGTATGGGCGCGAGGACGCGACCTCGCGCGGCGCCCTCTACTGCATCCGCAGGGCGCTGCAAAGGCAAGGCCGCTCGGTCGCCGGGCTCACGGTGGCGGTGCAGGGGTTCGGGAACGTCGGGAGCCACCTCGCCAGGCTGCTGGCCGAGGACGGCGCCCGCGTCGTCGCCCTCTCCGACTCGACCGCCGCCGTCCACGCGGAGGCCGGGATCGACGTCGAGGCCGCGCTCGCCCACAAGCGCGAGACCGGCTCGCTCGAGGGCCTCCCGGGCACCGAGCCGATCGGCGCCGAGGAGCTCCTCCTCCTCGACTGCGACATCCTCGCGCCCTGCGCGCTCGAGCAGGTCGTCACCGAGGCCAACGCCGGGCGCATCCGGGCGAGGCTGATCTGCGAGGGAGCGAACGGCCCCGTCACGCCCGGGGCGGACGCAATCCTGGAAGAGCGCGGCATCCTCGTCCTGCCCGACATCCTCGCCAACGGCGGCGGCGTCGTCGTCTCCTACTTCGAGTGGGTGCAGGGGATCCAGGAGTACTTCTGGACGGAGGACGAGGTGAACGCGAGGCTCGACGCGATCGTCACGCGCACCTTCGACGAGACGTGGGATCTCCACGAGCAGCGCGGGATCAGCTTGCGGCTCGCCGCGTACGGGCTCGCGGTACGGCGCGTTGCCAACGCGACGCTGACGCGCGGGCTCTACCCGTAGTTCGCGGGCGCGAGCGGCTCGAGCGCTCCCCGACGCTCACCGACCGGCCGGGGCGCTGACCCGGTAGACGCCGCGCGTCCCCGGCCAGCGAACGAGGCCGGCGACTCCCTCGGGCACCGCCTCATGTGCCCCGACGACGAGGGCGCCGCCGGGCCGGAGGCAGCCCGCGAGGCGGCGGGACACGTCCCGCTGGAGCTCGAGATCGAAGTACGTGAAGGCGAGGTTGCGGCAAAGGACGAGGTCGAACGGACCGCCCGGAGGCTCGCCGCGGACGTCGTGGCGGAGGAACGCGACGTTTCGCCCGAGCTGCGGCCACAGGCAGTAGAGCCCGTCCCGGCGCACGAAAGCGCGGTCGCGCCAGGCGTCCCGAAGCTCCTTCAGGCTGCTCCCCGTGTAGCACGCCTCGCGCGCGCGCCGGAGCACCGCCTCGTCGACGTCCGTCGCGACCACGCGCAGCTCGAGCCCCGGGAAGCGAGGCGCGAGCGCGAGCTCCCACACGACGGCGAGCGTGTAGGGCTCCTCCCCGGAGGCGCAGCCGGCGCTCCACGCCTCGAGCGAGCCGCGTCCGGCCGCGAGCGCGTCCGCGGCCAACGCCGGCAGCACCTCCTGCTCGAGGAACGCGAACGCGCCGCGGTCCCGGCAGAAGCGCGAGATCGTGACGCGGCAGAGCTCATCGAGGGCCGCCCACTCCCCGGGGCGCTCCTCGAGGTAGTCCCGGTAGGCGGCAGGGTCGGGAAGCCCGAGTTCCCGGCGCCGCCGCTCGACGCGCCGGCACACCTGCCGGCGCACCCTGCGGAAGCCCCGCCAGGAGAGGTGGAGGCGTGGCAGCGCCCACTGCAGGAA
>JBGPNP010000314.1:0-3659 GCA_041487575.1 Gaiellaceae bacterium
CCTGCGTCCTTGGGCTGCTTGGTTTTCGCGCGGCCAGACGAGACCGTACTTACGGTGGCAACCACTCACTGGACGGAGCGCAGCCAGTCTCTGAGCTCGGTGTGGCGCGACGAGTGCTCGCCGTCCGCGAGCTCGCGCCGCAGCTCGCCGACGGTGCCGAAGCGCTCGGCGAGGACGTCGTGGTTGTGGATCGTCTCGAAGTTCACCTGGCGCGCGAGGACGAAGTCGCCGTCGGCGAGCCCGCTGAAGGTATCGAGCGCGCCCTTGACCATCAGCCGCACGGAGTCCTCGACGAAGCGGGGCTGGAGGTGGGCGTGCTCGACGACGAAGAGCTCGTCGGGCCGCTTGAGCAGCTCGTAGATCGGCGAGCTCATCGAGCGCTCGACGATGTCGACGAGCTCCTCGGCGTCGAGGCGGAGTTGCGTCCCGAGGTACAGCTCGCCGCGCCCGCGCTGGTTGTGGGTGGCGAGCGGGACGAGCTCGAGGATCCGCTCGACGTCTCCGTCGGTGAAGCCTGCCTCGCCGAGGCGCTCGACCGCGCGGTCGCGGACGAGTCCCTGCGCGCACGGGCACGCGTTGATCCCGGTCGCCTCTACCCCGACGACGCGGCGCGCCGCCTCGCGGGAGGCGGCGGCGATCCCGACGAGGGTGACGAGCTCCTGCGTGCGCAGGCCCGTGACCGGCGTCAACCGCTCGATGGGATAGCCCGCCGCGATCTTCACCTCGGCGCGCAGCGCGCGCTGGCGCTCGACGATGTGCGTCGCGATGTGCTCGGCGAGCCTCTCGACGAGGAGCTTCTCGCCGATCACCGTCTCGTCGATCGCCTCCTCGAAGAGCTCAGGGAAGCGCGACATGTGCACGCCCTTCTGGGCCGGGTCGAGGTCGACGTAGCAGTCGATGACGGCGGAGACGAGTACCTCGCGGCCCGCGTGCTGCATCCGCACGGCCTTGCGGACGCCGGTCACACCGGCGCGAGAGAGCCCGATGCGCACCTCGGGCGAGGACGCCTGGAGGTCGGGGGCGGCGGTTAGTCTCTCGTGCACACGCCAATCATGCCCGACGACCAGCATTTCGCCCGACTCACCTCGCTTGCTTGCCACGACATGCGGACTCCGCTCGCGACCGTATACGGCTTCGCGCGGACGCTTTCACGACAGGAGCTCGGCGAGCCCGCCGGCCAGTATGCGCGGATGATCGAGGAGGCGACGGCGCAGGTGAAGGAGCTCCTCGAGCAACTCGCGATCGTCGCGCGGATCGAGTCGGGCCTCTTCGACCCAGTGCTCGGCGAAGCCGACTCGCTCGAGCTCGCCAACGTGGCCCTCGTCGAGCTGGGCGAGGACCGCGTGAGGGTCTCGGGCGAGGGCGCGAAGGTGCAGGTCCCGGTCGAGGCGGTGCGGCGCGCGGTCGTCCAGCTGACGCGGGCCGCGCTCCGCCACGGCGGTCTAGACGAGGTCTCGCTTCACGTCAGGGGGGCGGAGCTCGAGCTGGGGCCGGTCACCCGTAACTCGGGTCAGGTGCTAGTCGGCGACGAACTCCGCGAGCTCGGCGCAGCCGCCGCATGCGCGCTCGTCCGCGCGATCGGGGGCTCGGTGGAGCTCGCAGGGGATCGGCTCCTCGTCCGCCTGCCGGCCTAAGCGCCGAGCGGTACGAGACTGTCCGAGTGGGACGTGTCTCGGGACTGTCCCGACGGGACATGCCCCCGGGTCAGCACCCTGGGACATGTCCGGGTCGCTCGCACCGCTCCGGTACAGGGATCGCGGGTGCTTTCGACCTGTGACGACTTCGTCGCGGAAGCGTGACAGGAGTGTCTCGCCCCACTCCCCGGCGGTGGGGACTGGCTACCGGAGCAGCCGCGAGAGCCGCCGGTCCTTGAGCACGCGCCCGCCGGTCTGGCACGTCGGGCAGTAGTAGATCGTGTGCTCGTCGAAGTCGACCTGGGCGATGGGCGAGCCGCAGGCTGGGCACGGTTGGCCGAGCCGCTTGTGGATGCGGTGCACCCTCGCGTCGGTTGCGCCATCCTCGCGCAAGGCGAGGCCCTCGGCGAGCGTCTTGTCGATCGTCGCCGCGAGCCGCTCCACCTCCTCGGGCCCGAGCTCGGTCGAGAGCGCGTAGGGCGAGAACTTCGCCCGGTGGAGGATCTCGTTCACCCACGCTCTCCCGATCCCAGCGAGCGCGCGCTGGTCACGAAGGAGCGCGTGCAGACGCCGCGGCTCCGCGGCGAGGATCTCGCCCAGCCGCTGCGGGCCGAGGCCGGGCGCCTCCGGCCCCAGGTGGGCGAGCTCGGCCTCGATCGCCTCGGGCCGGTAGAGCCCGACCTTGGCGCGCTTCTTCGCCCCGCCCTCGGTGAGGACGAGCGCGCCGCCGTCGGCAAACAGAAGCCGGAAGGCCGGCGCCTTCGGCGTCTTCGCGCCCGGCTTTGCGTAGGCGAGGCGGCCCGCGCTCATCAGGTGGACGTGCAGGACGAGATCTCCGTCCTCGGTTGGAAAGAGGAGGTGCTTGCCCCGGCGCCGCACTCCCGCGAGCCGCCGTCCCGCGAGGGCGGAAAGCGGCGGGTCGAAGGTCTTGAGCGTCGCGACGTGCGCCGGCCCCGCCCGCTCGACGGGCGCGCGCCGCACCGGCTCGTCGAGCGCGCGCCGGAGGGCTTCGATCTCCGGCAGCTCAGGCACCGCTCAGGGAGACCTGTCGGGACGAGGCACGCCTCGCGCGTATCGGCGGTGGCCGGCGTTCCGCGCTCATTGCCCGATCAGCGTAGCCGTCTTGTCGGGGACGAGCTTGCCGGCGCTAGGTGGTCGCCACCGTAAGCACGGTGGAGACCACTAAGGAGCGGCCTCTGCGAGGCGGAACCTGCCAAGCTCGGCGGCGAAAGCGCCCTGCGGGACGCGGCCGCGCAGCCGGCGTGTCGCGAGACCCCCAGCTCGGTGGCCTTTCTGGACATTAGTGGGAAACTCGGAGATTCGCCCGCCGCGGCCTTCCGCTTCCGCCCGACCGGTGTAATAATCCGCCGCCTGGGAGCCGAGGTGGAAACGATCTCGGCTCATCGCGCGTCATTCCGGGGAACGTTGCGACGCTAACGAGAAAGACGAGGGTCGAATGCTGACGGTCGACATCTCTCTGCCCGAGATCGAGGAACTCCAAAAGCTCGTCCAGGAAGGCCAAGACAAGGGGTTCCTCACCTACGACGAGATCGTCGCCGGGCTCGAGGAAGTCGACCTGACGAAGGAGCAGGTCGAGGACTTCTACACGTACCTCATCGACCACGGCATCGAGCTCGTCGAGGGCATCGAGCACAAGACGCCGCCGCACGAGCAGCCGATCATCGAGGAGGAGAAGGTCCCGAAGCTCGACCTTACCGTCGAGCCGTCGCTCGACTCCCTCCGCCTCTACCTCCGCGAGATCGGCAAGGTGCCGCTCCTCACCGCCGACCAGGAGGTCTCGCTCGCCAAGCGCATCGAGCGCGGAGACATGACCGCGAAGACGCAGATGACCGAGGCGAACCTGCGCCTCGTCGTCTCGATCGCGAAGGGCTACCTCGGGCGCGGGCTCTCCTTCCTCGACCTGATCCAGGAGGGCTCCCTCGGCCTCATCCGAGCGGTCGAGAAGTTCGACTACCGCAAGGGCTACAAGTTCTCGACCTATGCGACGTGGTGGATCCGCCAGGC
>JBGPNP010000315.1:0-3638 GCA_041487575.1 Gaiellaceae bacterium
CGCGGCCGCCGTCGAGCGCGCGATCGTCGAGGCGCCGACGCCTGACCTGGGCGGGCGGGCGACGACGCGCGAGTTCGGCGACGCCGTCCTCGCCGTCCTCTGATGCCGGAGCGGTGCGGGTGGGCGCCCGAGGCCGACCCGCTCTACCTCGCCTACCACGATGAGGAATGGGGTGTTCCGTCGCACGACGACCGTCACCTCTTCGAAATGCTCGTCCTCGAAGGGGCGCAGGCCGGACTCTCCTGGGCGACGATCCTGCGCAAGCGCGAGGGGTACCGGAAGGCGTTCGCCGGGTTCGACCCGGAGAAGGTGGCCCGGTTCGACGCGAGCGACGTCGAGCGACTGCTCGGAGACGCCGGCATCGTCCGGAACCGCCTCAAGATCGCGTCCGCGATCGCCAACGCGGGTGTGACTCTCGCCGTGCAGGAGGAGCACGGAAGCCTGGCCGCGTATCTCTGGGGCTTCGTCGGCGGCGCGCCGATCGAAAACGCCTGGCGGGAGCTCCGGGAGATCCCGGCCGAGACGGCGGAGTCCCGCGCCATGAGCAGGGACCTCAAGCGCCGCAGCTTCGGCTTCGTCGGCCCGACCGTCTGCTACGCGTTCATGCAGGCAGTCGGCCTCGTGAACGACCACGTCGTCTCCTGCTTCCGCTATCGCGCGCTCGCCGTGTAAGGCCGGCTCCTGCGACACTGACGGGATGAACGAGATCGCGCTCTTCTCGCAGCGATCCTGAGCGTCCTGCGCCGCGGCCAGGGAGTTCCTTGGCGAGCACGGGGTCGACTACGACGCCCTCGACATCCACGACGGCGGGGAGGGATCGCGTCGCTGGGCCGACGCAGGCCGGCCGACGGTGCCTTCGCTCGCCGTCGGCGGGAGGGTCATGCCGATCCTCCACGTCTCGCAGATCGCCGCGGCGCTCGGGCTCCCGGTCCCGGCCGGGCTCGAGCGCGCCAGGCTCGCGTGGGACATCGCCGCGACCCTCGACGGGTGGGTCGAACGCCTGCGCGGCCTCGGCTGGGATCGGCTGACGCAGCCGACCCAGTCGCGCGCGCGGTCGCTCCGGAACCTGACCGTCAACGTCTTCCACCCGATCGAGCTCCTGTCTGGCGCCTGGGAGAGCGGGAGCTTCGACTGGGACCCGGGCGAGGACTCGGCCAGGGAGGCGGCGCTTCGCTCCGCGGAGGAGGTCGTCCGCTACGCCGAGCGGATCACGGCCGGCTGGGCGAGCTTCCTCCTCGAGGTCGGCGACGAGCTCGAGCGGCGCGATCCCCGCGTCGCCTCGCCGCGCGGCGAGGTGGCGTACTCGGAGCTCCTCGCCTCACAACGCTGGCACGCCGACTTCCACCTCCGCGAGGTTGAGGAGTTTCTCTCCTGACCGAGGCCGAGCTCTCCCGCCGGGTCGCCGAGGCGCGAGTCGCACGGCTCGCCACCGTCGACGCCGAGGGCCGGCCGCATCTCGTCCCGATCTGCTTCGTCCTCGACGGCGACACGCTCTACTCGGCGGTCGACTCGAAGCCGAAGCGGACGGCGGCGCTGAAGCGGCTCGAGAACGTCCGCGCAAACCCGCGCGTCGCCGTCCTCGTCGACCGCTACGAGGACGACTGGTCGCGCTTGTGGTGGGTGCGGCTCGACGGGCGCGCCAGGGTCGTCGAGGATGCTCGCGAGCGTACGCGGGCCCTCGCCCTCCTCGAGGAGAAGTACGAGCAGTACCGCGCCGAGGCTCCCCAAGGGCCGGTGCTCGCCGTCGAGATCGAGCGCCGGCGTGGCTGGGCGGCCACGTGATCAGCCGCCGAGGAGCTGCGGGATCACCTTGCCGATCACGTAGCCGATCCCCGCCGAGGCCCCGCCGACGACGAGCACCTGCAGGCCGCTCTTCACGAGCGCCATCCCGGTCACGCGGCCCTTCACCACGCCGAGTCCGACGAGGGCGAGCCCGGTGGCGACGAGCGAAACGGGGAGCGCGACGCCGAGCCTCCAGACGAAGTAGGGCCACAGGGGGATGAGCGCCGCGAGCGCGTACATGCCGCCGACGACGAGCGCGTCCCCGAGGGCGGTCTCGACCTCGCCGTAGGGGAGACCCAGCTCTTTCTCTACCTTCGTCTTGACGTGAGCGAGCCGGGAGCGCGAGATCGTGTCACTTGCCAGGCGCGCGTCCTCCTCCGACAGGCCCTCCTCGCGCAGCAGGATCTCGAGCTCCAGCCGCTCGACTTCCGGGTGGTCGGCGTACTCGTGCTCTTCCTCGGCGATCTCGTTCGCGAAGAGCTGGTTCTCGGCCTGGCTCGAGAGGAACGCGCCCGTGCCCATCGCGAGCGCCCCGGCTGCCGCCTCGGCGAGCCCGCCGACGACGACCGTCGCCGCGGTGACGTTAGCGCCCGCGAGCCCGGTGACGACCGCGAGCGGGACGAGCAGCCCGTCCTGGAAGCCGAGGACGAGCTCGCGGATGCGCGAGGCGCGCGCGATCCTGCCGCGCTCGGCGAGGACGCGCGTGCGGAGCGCGTCGCCGCCGATCGGGTGCGGCCCGCGCGCGCGCCGCCGCGGCGGGAGCCGCTCGGCGGGGATCATCTCGTCCACGCCCGGATCGTCGCAGCCGGGGCGAGCCGGCCGCATCGTGGCGCACGCGGATCGGCTCTGGGGAAAGCCCGCAGGCTCAGCGGACGGTGCGTTCCGCCGCGCGATCTGGGAGGCTATGGTCTTCGGGCCGCTGTCGAAGCCACGGAGGTTGACGTGTCCGACCCGAACTCGCACGTCGTCGTGCCGGCCGCGGAGGGACGCGCCGTGCGGCTGGGCGGCGGCGAGCGGCTACGCGTGACGACGCCGGAAGGGGGGCAGGTAAGCGACTTCTTCGCCTTTACCGACGATCTCTCGGAGTGGCTCAGCGCGATGCACACCTGGGTCTCGACCCGCTCGGTCAGGCCGCGCGAGGGCGACATCTTCGTCAGCCAGCTTCGCAGGCCGCTCATCCGGTTCGCCGAGGACGGCGCGGCGGGAGTCCACGAGATGCTCCTTGCTGCCTGCGACCCGGTTCGCTACGAGCAGTACGGCTTCGGGGGCCAGCACCGTAGCTGCGCGCAGAACTTGCGGGAGGCCCTCGCGACCCTCGCTCTCGAGCCGCCGATCGTGCCACAGCCGGTCAACCTCTTCAGCTGGACGGTGGTGGAGCCGGACCAGCGGCTCTCCTCGCCCGCCAACCCGGTCCCGCCGGGCAGCTACGTCGTGCTCGAGGCGCTCCGCGATGCGATCTGCGTCGTCTCCTCGTGCCCGTTCGACTTGCCCATCGCGGGCTGGGAGATCAACGCGGCGAGCGGCCCGACCGAGCTCGTCCTCGAGGTGCTGCCGGCTCCCTCCTAGCCGCGCTGCCGAGGCGCGCAGGACCCTCAGCCGGTCAGGAGCCGGCGCAGCGCGTACTGGAGGATGCCGCCGTGGCGCATGTACTCGACCTCGCGTGGCGTGTCGATCCTGAGCCGCGCCTGGAAGCGGATGGGTGCGCCGTCCCCGTCCGCCGCCGCCGTCACCGTGACCTCGCGGGCCTCGCCGTTCTCGACGCCCGCGACCGAGAACGTCTCCCGGCCGGTGAGACCGAGCGTCACAGGCGTCTCCTCAGGGAGGAACTGGAGCGGCAGAATCCCCATGCCGACGAG
>JBGPNP010000316.1:0-3617 GCA_041487575.1 Gaiellaceae bacterium
CCCGTGGGGACGACGACGACCTCGACTCCCGGAAGGTCCTCGCGGATCTCGAGCCCGACCGTCCCCTGGCCCGAGATCACGAGCGGATCGTCGAACGGGTGCACGAGCGTGCGGCCGGTCTTCTCGACGAGCTGCCCGAGATGATCGAATGCCTCGGTGGGATTGCCCGCCTCGAGGTCGACCGTGGCGCCGTAGCCGCGGGCCGCGGCGATCTTGAACTCGCTCGCCCCGCGCCACATGACCATGAGGCAGTCGACGCCCTCCAGAGCGCAGCCGTACGCGAGCGCGGCAGCGTGGTTCCCGGCGGAGATCGAGATCACGCCGCGCGCCTTCTCCTCGGGCGTGAGCGAGGCGAGCTTCGTGAGGACGCCGCGGGGCTTGAAGGAGCCGGTCTTCTGGAAGAGCTCGGCCTTGAGGTAAGCGCGGCCGCCGAAGGCCCGCCCGAGCGTCTCCGAGGAGAGCAGCGGCGTGCGGTGGAGCCGGCCGCCGATCGCTGCCCGGGCCAGGTCTAGGTCAAGGTGTATTGGGGACCGTCCCCGCCCTCGGGCGGCGTCAGGCGGCCGCCCTTGGCCGTAATCGCGCCGCACTGGACGCAGTTCGAGGGCGTCACCTCGACGTCGACGACGTTCCCGGCCGGGCTCGCCTCGCCCTTGATCTCGTACACGTGCGCCGGGCACATGTGCACCCACGCCTCGGCGACCTCGCGTCGCACCTTGCGCTCGATACGGATGTGGTTCGGCGCGTCGTCGCGCGTCTGGTTTCCGGAGAGGTAGACGCTCGAGAGCTTGTCGAAGAAGAGCTGCCCGTCGTGGACCGGGTAGCGGAGGTGGCGGTTGCCGACGTAGACCTCCGAGTCGGCGTCCGCCTCGAGCGCGAGGTCGCCGGGCGGGAACTTGCCGAGGGAGTTCATCGCCGCCCCGGCGAGGAGCGCGCCACCCACGAAGCCGTACTTGAACGCAGGGCGCATGTTGCGGACGCGCCAGAGGTCCTTCCAGACGAAGCTCTCGGAGAGCGCCCGGTCGTAGGAGGCGAGCGCCCCCGGCTCCCATGCCGTCCGTCCCGGCTGGAGCGCCTCGAAGGCGGCGTCGGCGGCCAGCATCCCCGAGCGAATCGCGTAGTGGATGCCCTTGAGCGCGGGAACGTTCACGAGGCCGGCGCCGTCGCCCACGATCATCGCGCCAGGCACGTGGAACCGCTCCGGGAAGGAGAGGAAGCCGCCCTCGGGGATCGTCTTCGCGCCCCACGCGACCCGCTTGCCGCCCTCGAGGATGCGCTCGACGAACGGGTGGAGCTTGAATTCCTGGAGGACGTCGTGGACGGAGAAGGTCGCGTCCGTGTAGTCGAGCCCGACCACGAACCCGATCGAGACCATGCTCTCGCCCATCGGGTAGATGAAGCTGCCGCCGAACTCGCGGTACTTTCGCGCGCCGGCAAGCGGCCAGCCCATCGTGTGAATGACGCGGTGGAGCGGCCGCTCGACCTCCCACACCTCCTTGACGCCGAGCGCGTAGACCTGGGGCCGGCGCTGGAGGCCGAAGCGCTGGAGGAGGACGCCGGTCAGGTGGCCCTGGGTCCCCTCGGCGAGGACGGTCGCGCGCGCGAGCATGTCCGAGCCGGGCTCGAAACGCGCGAGCGGCTCGCCGTCGCGGCCGCGGCCGCGGTCGCCCGTCCTGATCCCGACAACGCGGCCGCCGCTCACGAGGAGCTTCTGGGCGGCTGTCTCGGGGACGATCGTGACGCCGAGCTCTTCGGCCTTCTCGGCCATCCACCGGCCGAGCCGGGAGAGCGAGGCGACGAAGTTCCCGTGGTTCCACATCGTCGGCGGCGCCGGGATGCGGATCGCGTGGTTCGGGGTCAGGTAGTAGACGCCCTCGCGCTCCACCTCGGCGTAGAAGGGCATGTCGTCCGCGTGCAGGCCCGGAAAGAGGAGCCGGAGCGAGCGCGGGTTGACGACCGCGCCCGAGAGGAGATGCGCGCCGACGGACTTCCCCTTCTCGACGACCGCGATCGGGACGTCGCCGAAGCGCTCCTTCACGGCCGGGTTCGCCTCGAGGAGCTGGGCGAGCCGAATCGCCGTTGCGAGGCCTGCGGGGCCGGCGCCGACGACGAGCACCCCGACCTCGATCCGCTCGTCCGGCGGGTCGACCGGCTCCGCGATGAACTCGTTCGGGTCGAACGGAGGTGGGAAGGTCGAGGGCCGGACGCTCACGATCGCTGCCGGACGAGCTCGGTCAGCTTCGGCACGATCTCGTGAAGGTCGCCGACGACGCCGAGGTCGGCGAACTCGAAGATCGGAGCGTTCGGGTCCTTGTTGATGGCGACGATCGTTCCGGCCGACTGCATCCCGACCTTGTGCTGGATCGCGCCCGAGATGCCGCAGGCGACGTAGAGCTTCGGCGCGACCGACTTCCCCGTCTGGCCGACCTGGGCCGAGTAGGGGTACCAGCCGGCGTCGACCACAGCTCGGGTCGCGGCGACGGCCCCGCCGAGCGCCTTCGCAAGCCCCTCGACGAGGGCGAAGTTCTCCGGCTTCCCGAGCCCGCGCCCGCCGGCGACGATGACGTCGGCCTCCTCGATCGAAGGACCCTCGCTCACGGCGTGCGCCTGCTCGAGCATGGTCGCGCGGAGCGACCATTCCTCGACCGCCGCGGCCACCCTCTCGACCTCGGCGGAGCCGCCCGTCTCGACCGGCTCGAACGCGCCCGAGCGGACGAGCCCGAGGCTCGGCGTCCCCTTCCAGCCCACGTCCACGACGACCGAGTCGCCGAGCGCCGGCCGCTTGCCGACGAGCGCCCCGTCGCGGCGCTCGAGGTCGGTGAGATCCCAGTTGAGCCCGGCGTCGAGCCGGGCGGCGAGACCCGCGGCGACGTCGGCCGCGAGGACGGAGGCGGCGAACAGAACGGTGTCGAAGCCGCGCTCCGCGACGAGCCGCGCGAGCACGTCCACGCGGGGCTGGGGGAGCGGCGCGGCGAGCGCCGGGTCGTCGGCGACGAGGACGCGCCTCGCGCCGAAGGCGCCGAGGCGCGCAGCTCCTGCCTCGAGCACCGGGCCGCAGACGACCGCTGTCACGTCGTCCCCGAGCGCGGCCGCCTTCGAGAGAACGCCGAGCGAGCCCCGCTGCGGCTCTCCTTCGTAGGTCTCGACGAAGACGAGGGTGGCCATCTAGATCAGCTTCTTCTCCACGAGGAACTCAAGGATCTTCCCGGCCGAGCTGCCGCCCTCGTCGACGATCTTCTGCGAGGCGCCGCGGGGAGGCGGCGGGTTGAGGGCGTAGACCTCCGTGCGGGAGCCGGATTCGCCGACCTCCTCGGCCGAGAGGCCGAGCTCGGCGAGGGAGACCGTCTCCTGCGGCTTCGACTTGGCGCCCATGATGCCCTTGAGGGATGGGTAGCGCGGCTCGTTGATCGCGTCGGAGACGGCAACGACGCACGGGAGCGGCGCCTCGATCGCGTCGTAGCCGTGCTCGGTCTGGCGCTTGACCCTCACCTTCCCGCCCGCGACGTCGAGGCTCGCCGCCTGGGAGACCACGGGCAGGCGAAGACGATCGGCGACCGCCGCCCACAGCACAGCGCCGTCGGCGTCCCCCGCCTGCTGCCCGAAGAGGACGAGGTCGGGCC
>JBGPNP010000317.1:0-3603 GCA_041487575.1 Gaiellaceae bacterium
ATGGGGAGGAAGCCGAGGCCGCTCTTGAGGCCGGGCTCGAGGTGGTGCTCGACGAAGGGGCCGAGGACGAGGATGCCCCAGAGGCCGAGGACGACGCTCGGGATCGCGGCGAGCATCTCGACGAGCGAGGCGATCGCCCCGCGTACTCCACGCGGGGCCAGCTCGCTCAGGTAGAGGCCGATCGCGATCGAGAGGGGCGCCGCGATCAGAAGCGCGATCGCGGAGCTGACCGCGGTGCCGTACAGGAGCGGAGCGGCTCCGTAGACGTCCTTGACGGGGTCCCACGTCGTCCCGCCCAGGAACCCGAGCCCGAAGCGCGAGAGCGCGAGGCTGGCGCCGTCGAAGACCTTGTAGGCGATCGCCCCGAGAGCCGCGACCGCGCCAAGGGCTGCCGCGAGCGTCAGTCCGCGGAGGAACCCGTCGCCGAGTCGATCACCCAGTCGCCGGCCGGTGCGGAGCGGCTCAGAGGTCGGAATTGCGCTCACGCTTCCCAGGCTAGAGGCGCGCGGAGCCGGTGGGGGCGCCGTTCACCACCTCGTTACCAGATCGACACCGCCTGTCGACCCACGCCCGCTCGGGAGCCCTGCAAGCTCGAAGCAGACAGAACCGACAGAAAGAGAGAGGAGATCTCTTGAAGCGCACTCTCGCCCTGACCGCAGCGCTCGCCGTCGCTCTCGGCCTCGCAGGGGCCGCTTCGGCTACGACCGCGAGCGGCGGCTCCCTGACCGGCGCGGGCAGCACGTTCGTCTTCCCGCTCGTCTCGACGTGGATCCCGGCGGTGAGCTCGGCCCTCGGGATCACGATCACCTACGGCCCGATCGGAAGCGGCGGCGGCATCAGCTCGATCACCGCCCGCACCGTCGACTTCGGCACGAGCGACGCACCGCTCAGCCCGGATCAGTACACGGCTTGCAAGTGCGTCCAGATCCCGTGGGCGCTCTCGGCGACGTCGATCGCCTACCACGTCGACGGCGTCCCGACCCATCTCCGCCTCACGAGCCAGGTGCTCGCCGGCATCTTCATGGGCAAGATCACGAAGTGGAACGACCGCGCGATCGCGAGCCTCAACCCCGGCTTCAAGCTGCCGGATACCGACATCGTCCCGATCCACCGCTCCGACAACTCGGGCACGACGTACAACTTCACCGACTACCTGCAGAAGGTGAGCGCCGAGTGGCGCACGAAGATCGGCAGGGGCGTCGCGGTCAACTGGCCCGGCGGGCTCAGCGGCAAGGGCTCGTCCGGCGTCGCCGCCGTCCTCTCGCAGACGAACGGCGGCATCACCTACGTCGACGTCGCCTACTCGCTGGCGAACCACTTCTCCATCGCCGCGATCCAGAACCGCGCGGGCAACTTCGAGCTTCCCGGCCTCCGTCAGATCGCGGCCGCCGCCGCCACCATCCAGCGCGTCGGCACGGACAACTACGGCATCTCGATCGTCGAGCCGGCCAGGTCGCAGCCGCTCGCCTACCCGATCTGCACCTTCACCTATGTGATCCTGCCGACGCAGACGGCGAAGGCGCAGCAGCTGCGGCAGTTCGTCAACTGGGCGCTCACGAAGGGCCAGGCCTACGGGCCGAAGCTCCTCTTCCAGCCGATCCCGCCCATCGTCCTGCGGGCCTCGCTAAGGACCCTCGCCAAGGTGCACAGCTAGTGAACGTCCTCTTCGTATCCGTCGAAAACGCCGGCCGCTCGCAGATGGCCGAGGCCCTCTTCACCTTCCTGGCGGACGGGAGACACAACGCGCGCTCGGCCGGCACCGCCCCGGCCGAGCGCGTGCACCCCGAGGCCGTCTGGGCGATGGCCGAGACCGGAATCGACCTCTCCGATCGAGTGCCGCGAGAGCTGAAGCCTGCCGACATCGAATGGGCTGACGTCGTCGTGACCGTTGACCGCGAGGTACAGGCGATCTTGGTCCGAAAACGCCGCATCGGCTGGAGCCTGGACGACCCCGCGGGCAAGGGGCTGCTGAAGACACGGTGGGTCCGAGACGAGATCGCCCTCCACGTGTTCGATCTCGTCCGGGACCTCGATGAGAGCCGCGAAGGCGCAGTTCTCCACTGCATACTGAGCCCGGCATGACCAAGGTGCTCATCGTCGAGGACGACGAGGTCATCGCCCAGGGCATGGCCCGGCACCTCGCGGCGGCGGGCTTCGACGCGGTCTGGGTGGACAAGGGCGAGCAGGGACTTGCTCGGCTGCGCTTCGAGAAGCCGGACGTCTGCGTCCTCGATCTCATGCTCCCGGGCCTCGACGGCTGGCGGCTGATCGAGGCCGCGCGCAGCGAGGGGATCGGCACGCCGATCGTCGTCGTCTCCGCGCGCGGGACGGAGCACGACCGCGTGCACGCGCTCGAGATCGGGGCCGACGACTACCTCGTCAAGCCGTTCTCGATGAAGGAGCTCGTTGCGCGCGTGCGCGCAGCCGCGCGGCGCGGCGCCCGTCCGCCCGAGGTCGAGCGGGGCGCGGCGATCGAGCTCGAGGAGCTGCGCATCGACCCCGACGAGGTCCAGGCCTACGTCGACGGCCAGAGCGCCGCGCTCACGCCGATGGAGTTCCGGCTCCTCTACGCCCTTGCACTCGAGCGCGGCCGGGTGGTCACGCGTGACGAGCTCCTGCAGCGGGTGTGGGGGAGGAGGGCGGGGCACCGCGACCGCACCGTGGACGTCTTCGTCCGCAAGCTCCGCGACAAGATCGACCGCCGCGCCCCGCGGCACACGTTCATCCAGACGCGCTACGGCGTCGGCTACAAGCTCGAGCCCGTCCCCAAGTAGGAGGCGGGGCCGGCCGCGCCGGGAGCCCGATCCGTCGCGTGCCATACCATGTCGCTCGCATGAGCCATGGCCGCTCGGAGCGGGGCCCGGTCACGAAGGGGATGACGCAAGCTGCCTGACGTCGTCATCGAGAACCCGATCCTGAACTCGCCGTTCAAGGATCCGGCCCGGCACTGGAAGTTCGGCGACACGGGGATCACGAACGAGATCGCCGAGGGCCGCCGGGCGAGCTCGTACTTCATGCCGATCCCGGCCTCGAAGGTGCGCGGCAGCCAGCTCGAGTTCGAGACGCAGTGGACGCGCGACCGGATCGAGGAGAACCGGCTGATCAACCAGATCAGGGAGCGGGTGGGCGCCTGGCGGGCGAGCCGCTGGCCCGGCGTCACGCCGACGACGAGGCGGCTGCTCGACTACTGGACGAACCCCGACCGCGAGCGGCCGCTCTTCTTCTGCCAGATCGAGGCGCTCGAGACCGCGATCTACCTGACCGAGTGCGCGACGAAGCAGGGGGACGCCTGGATCGGGAACGAGCTCCGGCGGCTCGCGGAGGATCAGAACCCGGGCCTCTTCCGGGTCGCGTTCAAGATGGCGACCGGGAGCGGCAAGACCGTCGTCATGGCGATGCTGATCGCCTGGCACGTCCTGAACAAGCAGGCGAACCCGCAGGACGCCCGCTTCTCGGACGCGTTCCTCGTCGTCACGCCCGGGATCACGATCCGCGACCGGCTGCGGGTGCTCCTGCCCGAGGACCCGGGGAACTACTACCGCGCCCGCGACATCGTCCCGCCGGGCGAGCTCGAGCGGCTCGGCCAGGCTCGCATCGTGGTCA
>JBGPNP010000318.1:0-3600 GCA_041487575.1 Gaiellaceae bacterium
CGTCGTCGGCGCGGCCCTGGCGGTCGGGCTGGCGGCTCTCGGGATCCGGAGGCTCCCGCTCGGAGCCATACTGCGGGAGGAGTGACCGGACCCAGCGTCCTGATCGTCGAGGACGACGCCGAGCTGCGCGGAGTCCTCCGCCGAGGCCTGGACGAGGAAGGCTTCAGCGCCGAGGCAGTCGCGACCGGAGCCGAGCTCCTCGAGCGCGTCGAGCAGGCTGTACCCGACCTCCTCGTCGTCGACATCGGGCTGCCGGACGCCGACGGCCGCGACCTTTGCCAGGCGCTCCGTGCCCGCGGGATCCAGGCGCCGATCCTCTTCCTCACGGCCCGCGCCTCGCTCGTCGAGCGCCTGTCGGGGTTCGACGCAGGCGGCGACGACTACGTGACGAAGCCGTTCGCGTTCGCCGAGGTCGTGGCCCGACTCCAGGCGCTCGCCCGCCGGAGCGGCGCGGGCGGCGCCGTCGAGGCGGCCGGGCTGCGGCTCGACCCTGTCAGCCATTCGGTGCAGCGGGGAGCCGAATCAGCCTCCCTGACCCCGACCGAGTTCCGGCTTCTCGCCCTGCTGCTCTCCCGGCCGGGGGAGGCCGTGCGCCGCCGCGATCTCGTCCGCGCCGGCTGGCCTCACGGCGCGCTCGTCCACGAGAACACGCTCGACGTCTACGTTGCGCGGCTGCGACGCAAGCTGAGAGCGCTTCCGGGAGCGCCGGGCATCGCCACCGTGCACGGCGTCGGCTACACGATTCGATGAGGCGCAGGCCGCTCGTGCGGGGCGTGCGGAGCAGGCTCCTGCTCGCGGTGCTGCTGGCGATCGGCGCCGCGCTCGCGGGCCTGACGCTCGCCTTCAACGTCGTCATTGCGGGCACGCTCTCCCGCGACGCCGACAGCGTCCTCCGCACCCGAGCGGCGGACGCGCTCGCGCTTCTGAGGACCGCAGGGGACCGCCTGGTCGTCGGCGAGGCCCCGGACGAGGGGGCCGTCGACCGGCAGGTCTGGGTCTTCTCGAGCGGGCGAGCGCTCGAGGCCCCGCGGACGAGGCCTGCGGTCGCCGCGGCGGCCCGGTTACTCGCCGAAGGCCCGGCGCGCTTCCTCAGCGTGGCGGACGCCGACACGCGCCTCTACTCGACGCCCGTGATCCGGGACGGCAAGCGGCTCGGCGCCGTCGTCGCCGGCATCTCGCTCGCGCCGTACGAGCAGACTAAGCGGACGGCCCTCATCGGCTCGCTCGTCCTGGCCGGCCTTCTCCTGCTCGTCGTGGCGCTCGCCGCGCGCTGGCTCCTCTCCTCCGCGCTCCGGCCGGTCGCGCGGATGACAGAGGAGGCGGCCGCCTGGAGCGAGCGCGACCTCGACCGGCGGTTCGGGCTCGGCGAGCCGTATGACGAGCTGACCAAGCTCGCCGCCACGCTCGACGGTCTGCTCGACCGCCTGGCCGCGAGCCTGCGCCGGGAGCAGCGCTTCTCGGCGGAGCTCTCGCACGAGCTGCGGACGCCGCTCGCGAGGATCGTCGCCGAGGCCGAGCTGGCACTCCGGCGCGAGCGGCAGCCGGGCGAATACCGGTCGGCGCTCGAGACCGTGATCCGGAGCGCCCGGCAGATGACGCGCACCGTCGAGACGCTCGTCGCCGCGGCCCAGCACGAGGCCGACCCCGCCCGCCGGAGCACGGACGCCTACCAGCCCGCTGCGAGGGCGGCGGAGTCCTGCGCGGGACTGGCGGCAGAGCGAGGCCTCGAGATCGCCGTCCTCGAGCCGGTCCCGCCGCTTCGGGTCGGCGTGTCAGGAGACCTTGTCGAGCGCATCCTCCAGCCGCTCCTCGAGAACGCCTGCCGCTACGGGCGGCGAAGCGTCCGCGTCTCCGTGGCGCGGAGCCCGACGAAGGTCGTCTACAGCGTCGAGGACGACGGGCCCGGGATCGAGCCGGGAGAGCGCGAGCGGATCTTCGAGCCGGGCGTGCGCGGCGGCGCCGCGGCCAACGGCGCCGGGCAAGGCGGCGCAGGCCTCGGTCTCGCGCTCGCCCGGCGCCTCGCCCGCAGCGCCTCGGGAGAGATCGAGGCCGACGCGGCGGAAGCTGGTGCCCGCTTCGTCGTCACGCTACCCGCAGGTTGAGAGGAGACAGCATGGTCAGGAAGGTCATCGTCGGGTTGGGGCTTCTGCTGCTGGTGGGCGCCGCCGGCGAGGGAGCGGGCGCGTCCCCGAGCGCGGCGATCGATCCCGCGGACTTCGTCGCCGGAATCGACAACCTGTGGTACCCGCTGCAGCCGGGAACGACGTACGTCTACAAGGGCGTCAAGGACGGCGAGCCGTCTCGCGACGTGCTGATCGTGACGCCCGAGACGAAGGAGATCGACGGCGTCCGGTGCACGGTTCTCCACGACAACGTGTACCTCAGCGGCCGGCTCGCCGAGCGCACGACCGACTGGTACGCGCAAGACAGGCGCGGGAACGTCTGGTACTTCGGCGAGGCGACGGCCGAGCTCGACGCGAACGGCCGCGTCACGAGCACCGAGGGCTCCTGGCAAGCGGGCGTCGACGGCGCGAGGCCGGGGATCTACATGCCTGCACAGCCGAAAGTGGGCCAGTCGTTCCGGCAGGAGTTCTACAAGGGGCACGCGGAAGACCACTTCCAGGTCGTCGACCTCGCCGCCGCCGTGAGCGTCCCCTACACCTCGTCGAGGAACGCGCTGCTCACGAAGGAGTGGACCCCGCTCGAGCCGGGCGTGCTCGACCACAAGCTCTACGTTCGCGGCATCGGCATGGTGAAGGAGATCACAGTCAAGGGGCCGCGCGAGAGCGCCGTGCTCGTCCACGTCACTCATGCGGCCGAATAACGCCCTCCGGTGCCGGCCGGTCCGTTCAGGCCGAGTTCAGGTGCCGGTAACGAGCATGGAGGAGCGCCCGCTCGATGTCGAGCCTCGCCCTCATCACTAGGCGCCGCGTCTGCGTCGCCGGATTCACTCTGGCGCTCGTCGCGGCCGTCGCCGCGACCCCGCGCCTCCTCATGGGACAGGCCGGTCGCGGCCTGGCCGGCCTCGAGGGAGCGAACCCGTCCTGGCTCATGCTCGCGGGCGCCTGCTTCGTGGCGGCGCTTGGATGCTCGGCGGGCGCCTGGCGCGCGGCCTTCACCGCATGTGGCGGTCACTTGACGCCGTTCGACGCCGGCGCCCGGTACGCGGTGGGCTCGCTCGTCAACTCGCTGACTCCGGCCCGCCTCGGAGACGTGGTGCGGATCAGGTGCTTCGCTTCGACTCTCGCCGGCCCCGGGCGGCTGTGGACGGCGGGCGGAGTCTTCGTAGCGATCGGCATAGCCCGCTGGACGGCCTTCGGAGTCCTTCTCGGCGTCGCGGGGGCGCTGCATGCGATCCCGCTCCTCCCCCTGCTCGTGGTGGCTGCATGCGTTGCCGCGGGGGGGATCCTCTGTATCGTCTCGCGCGACCTTGCCGCCACCCGCCCCGTCTCTCACCTCCTCGACGGGTTTCGCGCCTTCGGACGCTCACCGGGCGCCGCGTCACGAGTCTGTGTCTGGGCCTTCGCGGCGACGGTCGCGCGCGTGGCCGCGGCGGGCTGCGTCGGCGCCGCGCTCGGCGTCCACCGCCCACTCGAGGCA
>JBGPNP010000319.1:0-3578 GCA_041487575.1 Gaiellaceae bacterium
CGTCTCCCGGCCGGTGAAGAGCATCGCCAGGCGGTCGATGCCGAGGCCGATGCCGCCCGTCGGGGGCATGCCGTACGAGAGCGCCTCGACGTAGTCCGGGTCGCCCTCCTCCGCCGTCTCGTCGCCGGCCTCGCGCTCGCCCAGCTGCATCCGGAAGCGCTCCGTCTGCTCCTCAGCGTCGTTGATCTCGGTGAACGCGTTCCCGAGCTCAATCCCGCCGATGAAGTACTCGAAACGCTCGACGAAGCCGGGGTCGTCGTCGGTGAGCCGCGCGAACGGCGAGAGCTCGACCGGGTAGTCCATGAGGAAGGTCGGCTGCACCAGGCCGGGCTCGACGAAGTGGCTGAGTGCGTGGTCGACGAGCTGCGGCCAGGTCTTGTCCTGGCTGGTGTCCACGCCGCGGCCCTCGAGGAGCCCGCGGAGCTCGGCCTCGTCGCGGGACCAGACGCCCTGCTCGGCGAGCGCGTCGGCGAGGCGCTTGCGGGGCCACGGGGGCGCGAGCTCGATCTCGTGGCCGCGGAACACGATCTTCGTCGTCCCGAGCACCTCGCGCGCCACGGTCGCGATCAGGTCCTCGATCCGCGCCATCGTGTCGCCGTAGTCGGCGTAGGCCTCGTACCACTCGAGCATCGTGAACTCCGGCTGGTGCTTGAAGGAGACGCTCTCGTTGCGGAAGTCCTTGCCGATCTCGTAGACCTTCTCGAGGCCGCCGACGATCAGGCGCTTCAGGTAGAGCTCGGTCGCGATCCGGAGGTAGAGGTCGGCGTCAAGCTCGTTGTGGTGCGTGACGAACGGGCGGGCGAAGGCGCCGCCGTAGCGCGGCTGGAGCACGGGCGTCTCGACTTCGACGAAGCCGCGCTCGTCGAGGTAGCGGCGGATCGCCGAGACCATGCGCGAGCGCGTAACGAAGTCCGCCCGCGTCTCGTCGTTCATGAGCAGGTCGAGGTAGCGCTTGCGGTAGCGCAGCTCGACGTCCGTGAGCCCGTGGAACGTGTCCGGGAGCGAGCGCTGGATCCGAGCGAGCACCTCGAGCTCGTCGACTGCGAGCGAGGGCTCGCCACGCTTCGTGCGGGCGGGCGCTCCGGACGCGCCGATGACATCGCCGAGGTTCACGTCCACGGCGCCGCAGCGGTCCTCCGCGCAGAGGAGCTGGATGCGGCCGGACCGGTCGACGAGATCGAGAAACGTCAGCTTGCCGTGGCCACGGCGGCCGAGGACGCGGCCGGCGACCCGGCGCCGCTCAGACGCTTCGGCACCCGGCTCGAGGCTCTCGGCCTCGGCCCGAACGGAAGCCGCCTCGTCCCGGCCGGGGAAACGCTTCGGGAGCATCGCGGGGAGCCTACTGTCTCCCGGGCGAGCGAAGCGAAGCTCCTAACTCCCCCTCTGCCTGAAACGCGCCAGCGTTTCAGGCAGCTTTGATGTCCATGATCTTGATCTTCAGCGAGCCGCGCGGCACGGCCACGTCGACTGTCTCGCCCTTCTTGTGGCCGAGGATGGCCTTGCCCACCGGAGACTCGTTCGAGAGCTTGTTCTCGGCCGGGTTCGCCTCCGCCGAGCCGACGATCGTGTACTCGAGCGTCTCCTTCGCGTCGAGATCCCTGAGTCGCACTTTCGTCCCGATCCCGACGACGTCGGTAGAGATCTCGTCCGCCTCGATCACGCGGGAGTTGACCAGCCGCTCCTCGAGCAGGGCGATTCGGTGCTCGAGCATCGCCTGCTCGTTCTTCGCGTCGTCGTACTCGGAGTTCTCTGCGATGTCGCCGAACTCGCGCGCGTGCGCGATGCGCTCGGCGACCTCGCGCCGCTTGGCGCTCGACAAGTACTCGATCTCCTCCTTGAGCTTCACCAGCCCCTCGGGAGTGAGAATCACTTCCTTGGCCACGGGTTCCTCCTGCCCCCCAGAGATGCAACGCGGTGCCTCCCCGGGCACCGTAGGGTCGAAATTGTAGCGGGGTCGTCAACCCCCGAGAACGTTCGGCGCACGGCTACCATTCCCTCTCCAATGCGGGTAGATCTGCGCTCCTCCTGGAGCATCGGGCCGGTGACGATTCCGACCCGCGTCGTGCTCGCGCCGATGGCGGGCGTGAGCGTCCAGGCGTTCCGCCGGCAGGGCCGGCGCTTCGGCGCGGGACTCGTCTGCTCGGAGATGGTGAGCTGCGCAGGACTCCAGCACGGCAACGAGCGGACGCTCGGCTACCTCCGCCTCGCGCGGGACGAGAGCCCGCTCGCGGTGCAGATCTTCGGCTCCGACCCCGCCGTCATGGCCGAGGCCGCGCGCATGGTCGAGGACGCGGGGGCGGACATCGTCGACATCAACTTCGGCTGTCCCGTGAGGAAGGTGACGAAGACGGGCGCGGGCGCGACGCTCCTCGAAGAGCCCGACCGGGCCTGCCGGATCGTCGAGGCGGTCGCGGACGCCGTGTCGGTGCCGGTGACGGTGAAGATGCGGCGGGGCCTCTCGGACGGCTCGCGCGCGGCCCTCTCTGTCGGCCCGCGTCTCGTCGAGGCGGGGGCGGCTTCGCTCACGCTCCATCCGCGCTCGGCGAGGCAGATGTACACGGGCACGGCCGACCACTCGCTCACCGCCGAGCTTGTCGAGCTCGTGGACGTCCCGGTCGTGGCCTCCGGGGACGTGACCTCTCGCGCCCGCGCTCAGGCGATCCTCGCGACCACGGGCGCCTCCGCGGTCATGGTCGGGCGGGCCGCCCAGGGTGACCCGTGGCGGATCGCCGAGATCGTCGGCGGGCGGAACGAGCGGCCGTCGCGGGAGGAGGTCGCCGCCGAGCTCGTCCTCTTCATGCGCGAGACGGTGCGTGAGCTCGGCCCCGAGCGCGCGACCGGCTTCCTGAAGAAGTTCTACGGCTGGTACCTCGGCCGCGGGCGCTTCCCGAAGCCGTTCAAGCAGGAGCTCGTCCAGCTTCGCTCCGTCGCGGAGGTCGAGCAGCGGCTCTTCGCCGCCGCGCCGGGCGCGCACGAGGTGCTCGAGCGGCTCGAGGTCGAGCAGCCCGAAGCGGACGAGACCCTGCTCGACCTGCCGATCTCTATCTACGGGGGCGGGTAGATCCCGTAGGTCCGCGGGCGCTCGACGAACCGTCGCCCGCGTAGCATTAGCTCATGGCCGTGGTGACAGGTGAGCGCCGGGTCGTCTCGGTGCTCTTCGCCGACATCGTGAACTCGACGGGCATCGGGGAGCGGCTCGGGCCGGAGCGCTCGAAGTTCCTCTTCGACGAGGTCATCCGGCTCATGAGCGAGCAGGTCGAGCGCTACGGCGGCACCGTCGCGCAGCGGATCGGGGACGAGGTCTACGCCGTCTTCGGGGCCCCGCGTGCGCACGAGGACGACTCCGAGCGGGCCGTGCGCGCCGCCCTCGCGATCCAGCGCGCGCTCGCGCAGTACTCCGCCGAGGTGGAGGCGGCCTACGACGTCAAGCTCTCCGCGCGGATCTCCATCAACACGGGCCCGGTCGTCATCAACGAGGAGAGCGAGGATCCCTACAACGCGCTCGGCGACACGGTCAACGTCGCCGCCCGCATCCAGGAGCTCGCGGGCCCCGGCGGCATCGTCGTCGGGCACGCGAC
>JBGPNP010000320.1:0-3548 GCA_041487575.1 Gaiellaceae bacterium
CACCCGGTCCCTGCGCCTCCGCGCTCGGGAGCTTCTCCATGCTGAGCTATATCGCCCGCCGCGCCGTCTACGCGGTCGTGGTCATGATCTGCGCCTCGATCGTCATCTTCTGGGGCCTGCGCATCGCGCCGGGAGACCCCGCCGACACGCTCTTCAACCCGATCGCGACGACGGCGCAGAAGCAGGCGCTCCGGAAGAAGTTCGGCCTCGACAAGCCGATCGTCGTCCAGTACGGGTACTTCCTGCGCGACTTCTTCAAGGGCGACTTCGGCGAGTCGATCAAGAGCGGTCAGTCGATCCCCGAGCTCGTCAAGCAGTACGGAAGGAACAGCCTTATCCTCGTCGGCGCGGCCGCGCTCTTCACCTACGCGCTCGCGATCCCTCTGGGGGTGGTCGCTGCCGTCCGAAGAGGCACGTGGGTCGACCACGTCCTCATGGGCTTCGCGAGCCTCGGTATGGGAATCCCGAGCTTTCTGCTCGGGCTGACGCTCATCCTCGTGCTCGGCTCGAAGCTCGGCTGGCTCCCGATCTCGGGCACCGGCGGGTTCAAGCACCTGATCCTGCCGACGATCGCGCTCTCGATGGAGGGCCTCTCCGTGAGCCTGCGCGTGATGCGCTCCGCGATGCTCGAGCAGCTCGGACTCGACTACGTGCGTACGTTGCGCGCGAAGGGGCTGCGCTGGCGCTTCGTCGTCTGGCGCCGGGTTCTCAGGAACGCGCTCATCCCGATGATCTCGCTCTCCGGCATCCAGCTCGGGGCGCTCGTCGGCTACACGGCGATCGTCGAGATCGTCTTCCGCTGGCCCGGGCTCGGCCAGCTCCTCCTGAGCGCCGTCATCCAGCGCGACTACCCGGTCGCGCTCTGGCTCTCGCTCCTGCTCACCGCGGCGGTCGTGTTCGCGAACTTCGCCGCCAACGTCGGCTACGCCCTCGCTGACCCGCGCGTGCGGGAGGCGCGGACGTGACCGAGGTCGCCCTCGAGGTTCCCCGGCCGAGCCGCCTCCGGGATGCGCTTCGCGTCGCACGGCGTGATCGCGCCGCCCTCTTCGGCATCGTCGTCACCGCGGCCTTCGTGCTCACCGGGGTTGCCGGCCTCGTCATCCTCGCCGTGCCCGGGTTCCACGGCGTCTACCTCGACCAGGACCTGGGCGCCGCGCTCCGGCCGCCGCTCGACCACGGCCTCTTCGGCACCGACCCGCTCGGGCGCGACCTGCTCGCCCGCGTCGTCGCGGGGACCGGCGTCTCGCTCGCCATCGCCGCGGTCGTGACGGCGATCTCGCTCGTCGTCGGCGGCGTCGTCGGGATCCTCGCCGGCTACTACCGGGGCAAGCTCGACCTTGTTCTCTCCGGCGTTATCGACGTCACCTGGGGCTTCCCGATCATTCTGATCATCATCATCCTCGCCGGGGTGCTCTCTCCCGGCTTGACGACGGTCGTGCTCGGGATCGCGCTCATCAACTGGGCAGGCTTCGCCCGCATCATCCGCGGCGAGGTGCTGGCTCTCCGCGAGCAGGAGTTCGTCCGCGCCGCCAAGGCGATGGGGACGCCGGATCGGCGGATCATGCTCCGCCACCTCGCTCCGAACGTGATCGCTCCGACGCTCGTGCTCGGCTCCTACTACGTCGCGATCACGATCATCGCCGAGGCGGGGACCTCCTTCATCGGGGTGGGCGCTCAGCCGCCGACCCCGAGCCTCGGGCAGATCATCGCCGAGGGCCAGAACTACTGGTCGCGCGACGTCTGGGTCGTCGCGCTGCCGGGGGCCGTGCTCGCGCTGATCGTGCTCGGGCTGAACGCTCTCGGGGACGGGCTCCGCGACCTCACCGACCCGCGCCTGAGGACGCGCGGATGATCGAAGCGGTCGAGATCCCGGCGCCGGACGGGGCCGTGCTCCGAGGCGAGGTGCAGCGCGCCGGGCCGGTCTGGGCGGTGCTCGTCCACGATCTCGGGGAGGACCTCGACGGGTGGCGGCCTCTGCGTGACGCCCTGGCGGCGCGCGGGGTCTCGGTCCTTTGCTTCGACCTGCGCGGCCACGGCGGCTCCGACGGGGAGGCCGCCGAGGGTCTTGCCGCCGGAGACCTGGAGGTCGCGATCGCGTTCGCCCGCGGGTCGGGCGCGGAGCGGCTCGTCGTCGGCGCGGCCGGGGAATCGGTCGGCCCGGCGCTCGCGGCGAGCACGGCGCTCGCCGGGGACGGGTTCTTCGCGGTCGCGCCGAGGGGCGAGGGCTTCGCCCGCAGCGGCATTCCGAAGCTCTCCGTCTGCGGCTCGCGCGACCCCGTTCAGGAGGCGGCCGGGTCGGTGCGCGAGGGCTCGGGCGGCTGGTCGGTCGTCGTGCGGCTCCCGGTCGCCGAGCCGGGGCTCGGCATGCTCCAGGGTCCCTGGCGGACGAACGTCGAGGCGTACGTCCTCGGCTTCGTGCGAGACGCCGCCCGTAGCCGCGGAAAATGCTTCGCTTTTTCGGCGGGTTCCGGTTTGTCCCATCGCTGCGCTCGAGAGGGAGAAGGCATGTGACCAGCGCATGCGTTGCGGAGACGAGAACTGCGGCATGAGCGACGCCGTCGACACGGTCCGGCGCTTCCTCGCCGCCTTCTGGGCGTCGCGCTGGGACGAGGTCATGGACTGCCTGGGCGTCGATGCGCTCTACGTCGACCCGCTCCTCCCTGAGCCGGTGCGCGGGAAGGAGGCGATCCGCGACGTCCTCGCCTACTGCCACGAGTGGGGCGAGTACTCGGGTGAGATCCGGAACGTCTTCGGCTCGGGGCGGCTCGTCACGGCCGAGCTTAGGATCCGCGGTCGCGTCAAGCGGCCGCCGGAGGGGATGACGGAGGCTGTCGTCGGCAAGGAGTTCGACTTCCTCGAGGCCGACGTCTTCGAGCTCGACGAGGGCGGGCTGATCGTCCGCGAGACGATCTACGCGGACGCCCTCACGCTCATGCACCAGCTCGGGGAGCCGTTCTGATGGTGGTTCGATCGACATTGCGGAGGGCTTGCGGGTCAGTCCGGCCGCGGTCGCTTTCGAACTCTCGTGTTGCAAATTACTTGTTGGAACGACGCGCCTTTGGGCTGCGATGCGACAGGAGAACGACGGCGCGAAGCTCGCTCGCTGATCGTGAGTTGCAACACAAGGATCTTCTGCGGGCGGCCGCCCCGGCTGTGGGAAGGAAGCTGCGCTAGTGCTGGCGGCACGGCTCCACCCGGGCGAAAGGGCGCTGCGACTCGAGGACGTCCCCGTCCCCGAGCCCGCCGGCGACCAGGTGCTCGTGCGTGTCGCCGGGGCTGGGGTCTGCCACTCCGACCTCCACGTCCTCGACGGGATGTTCGACGACTTCGTCCGGCTGCCCGTGACGATGGGGCACGAGATCGCGGGCCGCGTCGAGACGCTCGGCCCGGAAGCGCGCGATCTGGAGCCGGGCGAGCCGGTCGTCGTCATGGTCGGCTGGGGCTGCGGGCACTGCGAGTGGTGCGTCTCCGGGCACGAGCAGCTCTGCCTCACAGGGGACGAGGCCGGCGCGACGCTCGACGGGGGCTTCGCCGAGTTCGTCCTCGTC
>JBGPNP010000321.1:0-3529 GCA_041487575.1 Gaiellaceae bacterium
CGCGCGCGTCTGGGGCGCGTCCCCCGCGCCGGCCGCCGCGGCGAGCCCGCGCTCAAGGTCCCAGAGGAGGTCGTCGAGGTTCTCGAGACCCACCGAGAGGCGGATCGTCCCGGGTGCGATGCCCGCGGCCGCGAGCTCGTCGTCCGCGAGCTGGCGGTGGGTCGTCGAGGCGGGGTGGATGACGAGGCTCTTCGCGTCGCCGACGTTGGCGAGGTGGCTCCAGAGGTCGAGGGCTTCGATGAAGCGCTTCCCCGCCGCTCTGCCGCCCGGCAGGACGAAGGAGAAGACGGCCCCGGCACCCTTGGGCAGGTACTTCTCGACGAGCGGCCGGTAGGGGCTGTCCTCGAGGCCGGGGTAGCTCACGCTCTCGACGGCGGGGTGGTCGCGGAGGAAGCGCGCGACCGCGAGAGCGTTCTCCACATGGCGGTCCATGCGCAGGGACAGCGTCTCGAGGCCGAGGAGGAAGAGGAAGGCGTTGAAGGGGCTGAGAGCGGCGCCGAGGTCGCGCAGGGTCTCGGCCCGCAGCTTCATGAGGAAGCCGTAGACGCCGAAGGTCTCGTGGAAGGCGAGCCCGTGGTAGGCGGGCGAGGGGTCCGCGACCGTGGGGAACTTCCCGTTCGACCAGTCGAACGTCCCGCTCTCGACCACGACGCCGCCGATGCTCGTGCCGTGCCCGCCGATGAACTTCGTCGCCGAGTGGACGACGATGTCCGCGCCCCATTCGATCGGCCGGCAGAGGTAGGGCGTGGCGAAGGTGTTGTCGACGATCAGGGGGATCCCGTGTGCGTGCGCGATCCCCGCCACGGTCTCGATGTCGAGCACGTTCCCGGCCGGGTTCCCGATCGTCTCGGCGAAGAGGGCCTTCGTGTTCTCCCGCAGGGCGCTCCGCCACGCCGCGGGGTCGTCCGGGTCGACGAAGGTGAGCTCGAGAGCCAGCTTGCGCGTCACGTGCTTGAGCTGCGTGATCGAGCCCCCGTAGAGGGCGCTCGAGGCGACGAGGTGGTCGCCCGGCCCGCAGATCGTGAAGAAGACCCCGGCCTGCGCGGCGAGGCCGCTCGCGAAGGCGACGCCGCCGGCGCCCCCTTCGAGCTGGGCGACGCGCTCCTCGAAGGCGGCCACGGTCGGGTTCATGATCCGCGAGTAGGTGTTGCCGTACTCCTGGAGGTTGAAGTAGGCGGCCGCCGCGTCCGGGTCCTCGAAGACGTAGCTCGTCGTCTGGAAGATGGGGACAGCCCGGGCTCCCGTGTAGGGATCCGGCCGCTGGCCCGCGTGGATCTGGCGTGTGTCGAAGCCGAACGCGCGCCGCGCATCCAGCTCTCGCCTGCCTTCCTCGGTCATGGGTCACCTCGCTGCCCGTAGGTGCGCTCGAGGAAGGAGGCGATGATCGGCGCCTGCTTCTCCTCCTCGAGCAGGAACGAGTCGTGGCCGTAAGTCGTGTCGAGGTTGTGCCACTCGACCTCCTTCCCGGCGGCCAGGAGCGCCTCGTAGAGCTCCTTGGAGGCCTCGGGCGAGTAGAGCCAGTCCGACGTGAAGGAGATCAGGCACGTGCGCGCCTGGACGGGCTCGAGTGCCCGCACGAGCGAGCCGTCGCCGTGCGTCGCCGCGAGGTCGAAGTAGGTGAGAGCGCGGGAGATGTAGAGGTAGGTGTTCGCGTCGAAGCGCTCGGCGAACTTGCGCGCCTGGTGCCGCAGGTAGCTCTCGACGGCGTAGTCAGCCTCCGTCAACGTGTGCGAGTGGGAGTCTCTGTCCTGGAGGCGCCGGCCGAACTTCGCGTCCATCGAGTGCCGCGAGAGGTATGTGACGTGGCCGACCATGCGGGCGATCCCGATGCCGAGCACCGGCGCCTGGCCGGTGCCGTAGTAGTCGCCGCCCTGCCAGGCGGGGTCGGCCATGATCGCGTTGCGGGCGATCGCGTTCCACGCCATGCCCTGGCTGTCGAGGCCCGCGGTGCTCGCGATCGGGATGATCCCCCGGATCCGGTCCGGGTAGGTGACGGCCCACTCGAGCGCCTGCATGCCTCCCAGCGACGCGCCGGTCGCCGCGAGGATCGTGTCGATACCGAGAGCTTCGAGAAACATCCGCTGGGCCCGGACCATGTCGCGGACGGTCACGACCGGGAATCGCAGGCCATACGGCCGCCCGGTCTCGGGATCGATCGAGGACGGGCCGGTCGAGCCGCGGCAGCCGCCGATCAGGTTCGGGCAGACGACGAAGTACCGCTCGGTGTCGAAGGGCTTGCCGGGCCCGATCATCGTGTCCCACCAGCCGAGCCCGCCCCGCGACTGCACGCCGCGCTCGTCGGCGCCGATCCCGTCGAGCGCCGTGGGGGTCTCGGGCTCGGCGCTCCAGCCCGCGGCGTGCGCGTCGCCGGAGAGGGCGTGGCAGACGAGGACCGCGTTGTCGCGGGCCGGCGTCAGCGTCCCGTACGTCTCGTAGGCGATGCGCACCTGGGGCAGCATCGCGCCGCAGTCGAGGGGCAAGGGCTCGGGGAGCTCGACGTGCTCCGTCCGGACGACGCCGATCGAGCCGGCCTCGGTCGGACCGGGTCGCGGGCTCGCTCGCATGGTCGCTTCCCTTTTCATAGCGGCTAACGTTACCGCCGCGAGGAGGTCAGGAGAAGGCGCGCTAGATCGCGTAGCGCTCGAGCAGCCGGCGCGCGATCACGAGCTGCTGGATCTCGTTCGAGCCCTCGCCGAGGATGAGGAGCGGGGCGTCGCGGTAGAGCCGCTCGACGACGAACTCCTGTGAGTAGCCGTAGCCGCCGTGGATCCTCATCGCCTCGAGCGCGACCTCCTCGGCCGTCTCGGTGGCGAAGAGCTTCGCCATGCCGGCCTCGAGGTCGGCGCGCTCGCCCGCGTCCTTCTTCTGGGCCGCCTGGAGCATCAGGAGGCGCGAGGCCTCGATCTTCGTCGCCATCTGCGCGAGCTTGAGCTGGACGGCCTGGTGGTGCGCGATCGGCTTCCCGAAGGCCTCCCGCTCCTGGGCGTAGCGGATCGCCTCCTCGAAGGCCCGCGTCGCGATGCCGACGGCGCGGGCGGCGATGTTCACGCGGCCGAGCTCGATCCCGCCCATGAAGTACTTGAAGCCCAGGCCGACGCCCTCGTCGCCGCCGAGCGCGGCACCCGCCGGCGCGCGGAAGCCGTCGAAGACGAGCTCCGTCGACTCGACACCCTTGTAGCCGAGCTTGCGGAGCGGCGGCGGGATGGTCAGGCCCGGGAGCTCGGCGACACCCGGCTCCTTCTCGACGATGAAGGCGGTCATGCCGCGGTGGCGCGGCTCGGCCTCCGGGTCGGTGACGGCGAGGAGCATGACTCCGCCGGCCCGCAGGCCGTTCGTCGCCCACATCTTCTGGCCGGTGATCACCCACTCGCCGCCCTCGCGGACCGCGCGAGTGCGGATCGCCTGGACGTCGGAGCCCGCGTGCGGCTCCGTCATCGAGTAGGCGAAGCGGAGCTCGCCGGAGGCCATGCGCGGGAGGTAGCGGTCGCGCTGCTCGTCCGTCCCGTAGGTCTTGATCATCCAGGCGGAG
>JBGPNP010000322.1:0-3527 GCA_041487575.1 Gaiellaceae bacterium
CGAACTCGTCGAAGACCAGCTGCGCGTCGTACGTCCCGTAGTAGCTGCCGACGCCGGCGTGGTCGCGGCCGACGATGAAGTGCGAGCAGCCGTAGTTCTTGCGGCAGATCGCGTGCCAGATCGCCTCGCGCGGCCCGGCGTAGCGCATCGCCGCCGGGAAGGCGGAAACGACGACGCGGTCCTTCGGGTAGTAGCCGTCGACGAGGACGTCGTAGGCCCGCACGCGCACGTCCGCCGGCACGTCGTCGGACTTCGTGTCGCCGACGAGCGGGTGGATGAGCAGGCCGTCCACGGTCTCGAGCGCGCACTTCGTCAGGTACTCGTGCGCTCGGTGGATCGGGTTTCGGGTCTGGAAGCCGACGACGCGCTTCCAGCCGCGCTCGGCGAAGATCGCCCGCGTCACGGCCGGGTCCCGGGCGAGCGCCGGGAAGGGCGGCTCCTGCCGCTCGAAGACGGTGACGCGGCCGGCGACGTAGAGATCGGCCTGCGCGTAGAGGCGCGCGACGCCCGGGTGTGCCGCGTCGGTCGTCCGGAAGCACCGCTTGGCCTCGCGCTCCTTGTCGTAGGGGAATGTGTCCTCGACGTCGAGAACCGCGAACGGCCGGCCCGCGCCGTCCTCGAGGGCGATCCGCTCGCCGCCTGGCGCTTCGGCAACCGCAAGGCAGACGGGCAGCGCCCAGGGGAGCCCGTTCGCGAGCCGCATCGTCTCGAGGACGCTCTCGTAGTCGGCCTTGCCCATGAAGCCCGCAAGCGGCGACAGGGCGCCGCCGGCGAGCATGTCGAGGTCGGACAGCTCGCGCGAGGTAAGCCGAACCGCCTCGAGCGAGTCGACATCGTCGGGCCGCTCGCCGGTGCAGTCGACGAGCTCCCCGCCGTGCGGGCGGATCAGGTGGCTCTCGGTGACAAGGCTCACCGCGCGCAACCCCCCACCCGGGTGGGGATCGGGGCGGGTGTCGAGACCCGCCCCCCGCAAACCCGCTTCGAGCGTATCGCCGAAACCCGCGCGGAAGTGTCGCGGACCGTGCCGACTTCGGCACGGGTATGTGCCGAGTTTCCGCAGACGCTCATAAGCCCAGCTTCTGTCCGGGCGAGGTGGGCCCGCCGCTTCGCTTTCTCACTCCCGAGCGAAGCGATCGGACAAACCAGACCCGGCGGAAAGTGCGCAGCATTTTGGACGGATTCCTCACGCTGCCACCCTTCCCCCATCCTCCCGAGCGGAGCGATGGGACAAAACCACCGTGAAAATGCGCAGCATTTTTCACGGACAGCTCACCCGGCTCGCGACGAGGCTCAGCTCCTCCAGCCTGGCGAGGATGATCGCGGCGCTCTCGGCCGGCTCGTGCTCCTCGGTGTCGATCGCGAGCTCCGGAGCGAGCGGTGCCTCGTACGGGTCGTCCACGCCCGTGAAGCCCTTGAGCTCGCCCGCGAAAGCCTTCGCGTAGAGGCCCTTGACGTCGCGCCGTGCGCACTCGGCCACCGAGGCCTCGACGGCCACCTCGACGAACGGCCCGAACTGCTCGATCATTGCCCGCGCCTTGTCCCGGGCCTCGCGGTAGGGCGAGATGGCGGCGACGATGACCGCGGCCCCGTGGCGGGTCAGCCGCGAAGCGACCCAGCCGATGCGCTCGATGTTCGTGTCGCGGTCTTCCTTGGAGAAGCCGAGGCCCTTCGACAGGCGCGTGCGCACGACGTCGCCGTCGAGGTACTCGACGACGAACCCTCGCTCCTCGAGCTCGGGCCCGACGAGGTGCGCGATCGTTGTCTTGCCGGCGCCGGAGAGCCCCGTGAACCAGAGCGTGAAGCCGCTGCCCGCGACCTTGTCGGACTCCGGGTGCTCGGTCGGATGGATGTTCTCGCCCAGGGAGGGACCCAGGGTTCCCCCCTGGGCCCCTTCCTTCCGGTACTCGTTGGCCGTCATTCCTTCCTCTCGTCACAGTCGACGTGGATGCCGCACTCCAGCTTGTCGGAGCCGGCCCAGCGGCCTGCACGCTCCTCCTCGTCGGGGTTGGTCGGGCGCGTGCACGGGATGCATCCGATCGACCGGTAGCCGGCGTCGTGCAGCGGGTTGTACGGAATGTCGTTCTTCACGATGTAGGCCCAGACGTCCCTCTCTGCCCAGTCCGCAAGCGGATGGACCTTCCAGACGCCGTAGCGCTCCGAGCGCTCGACCTTCAGCGTCCCCGCCCGCGACGGTGACTGGTCGCGGCGGATGCCCGAGATCCAGGCGTCGTAGGGCTCGAGAGCGTGGATGAGCGGCTCGACCTTGCGGATGTGGCAGCAGCGGTCGGGGTTGCGCTCCCAGAGATTCGGGCCCTCGACCGCATGCTGCTCGGCGATCGTGATGATCTCCGGGCGGATGAGTGTCAGCCCGTAGCGCTCTACGAGCCGGTCGCGCGTCTCGTAGCTCTCGCGGAAGAAGAGATGCGTGTCGAGCTCGACGACGTCGATGTCGAGCCCGAGCTCCGAGACCATGTGGACGAGCACGGAGGACTGCTTCTGCCACGAGCACGTCAGGCAGAGGCGCTCGCCGAACTCCTCGTGGCCCCACCGGATAAGCTCCTCGGCCGAGAGGGCCTCGATTTCGGCCTCAGTCAGTGACAGCTGCAGGCTGCCCACGGAGGAGTACCTCCTTGAGGGTGTCGGCGCGGAGCCCGAGCCGGAGCGTCTCGAGCGGGATGACCTCCTCCGGCGGGATGTTCCCGAGGTTGACCTCCGGCCCGAGGTGCTTGACGAACCAGGCCTGGCCGGCCTTGGCCGGCGCCTCGAAGATGACGTCGCCCGGGTCGATCGAGTGGACGATCTCGTCGATCAGACCGGTGCGCATCTCGCCCGTGGGGCGGTAGATCCCGGCGGTGCCACTCTCGCGGCCCTCGGTGATCACCTTCCAGGCGCCCGCCTCGAGCTCCTCCTTCATCCACTCGACCCACTGGTAGGGGGCATAGACGACCTCGGCGTCCTTCGAGCCCACCTCACTCATGACGACGAAATCCCCGGCCAGCTCGGCGATGATCTCGAGCTTGCGCTCGCGCGGGAGGTCGATCGTCCCGTCCGACACCTCCACGTGCGAGAAGCGGTTGTCGACGAGCCAGCGGCGGTACTCGTCGAGCTTCCCGCGGGCGACCGCGGCCTCGAAGAGCGTGCCGCCGCAAACGACCGGCGTGTGGAAGGAGCGGTAAAGCGCGATCTTCTTCTCCAGGTTCTGCGTCACGTACGACGTGCCCCAGCCGAGCTTGACGATGTCGACGAAGTCCCCGGCCGTGTCGAAGAGGCCCTCGATGTCCCGCAGGTTCAAGCCCTTGTCGATGACGTGGGTGAGGCCCTGGGTGCGCGGCTTCGGAGAGCGGGCCGGCAGATCCAAAAAACCGTCAAAGCTTGGCATAGAGCGCCTCCAGTCGTTTGCGTGCCGCCTCCTGCACGTCGTGGTAGAGGGACGTCCCGTGCGAGTCGATCCCGACCGTCAGCGGGCCGAAGTCCTTGACGCGGAAGTTCCACAGGCACTCGGGCCTGAGGTCCTCCCACTCGACCTC
>JBGPNP010000323.1:0-3524 GCA_041487575.1 Gaiellaceae bacterium
AGAGCTCGCCCGGCCGCACCCCGGCGAGCCGGGTGAGACCGAACCGCTCGAGCAGCCCGCGCCCGTCGCCGCGCCCTGCGAAGCGGATGTTGCCCTCGACCGTCAGGTGCGGGAAGAGCGCGTAGTCCTGGAAGACGGTGTTCACATCGCGCGCGTAGGGCGGCGTGTTGGAGACGTCACGGCCGCCGAGCTCGACCTGCCCTTGGTCGGGACGCTCGAAGCCGGCGATCAGCCGCAGCGTGGTCGTCTTGCCGGAGCCGGAGGGGCCGAGCAGCGTGAAGAACTCCCCTGCCTGGATCTCGAGGTCGACACCGTCCACCGCGACGACGTCCCCGTAGGCCTTGCGCACGCCCTCGAGGCGCACCGCGGGCGCAACGCCTGGGTAGGCGTCGAGGGACCGCTCCTCGGACGTTCGTTCCTGCAATGACACCGGCGCCCGCGATTATCGCGGGTTCGCGGGCCGGGGCGAGCAGGACTGCGGCTCACCCTCGCAGCAGCCGAGCTTGAACGCGCAGCGCGGGCACTGCCAGGTCTGGTGGCGCCAGTCCATCTTCGCGCCGCAGCGCAGGCAGTTCTCGGCTTGCTGTTTCCCGTCCAGAGCCGGAACGCTAGTGACCGCGCCTGCTGTCGGCCGTTGCCACGAGCGTGGTTCCGTGACTTAATCCGGGCACTGTGCGGCCCGGGGTCTTGATCGTGCTCGCCACCGCCGCCGTGGTGGCCGCGTCCGCGGGCGCGGCTCGCGTCGCCCGTCCGGATCTGGTCGTGCTGCAAGCCCGTGCGCCGAGCAGCCAGCTCGCGCCAGGAGACCGCTTCGTGGTGCGCGCCACCGTGGCCAACCGCGGCGGCGCGACAGCGGCTCGGTCGCAGGAGCGCTACTTCATCCTTCGCGCCGGCAAGCGGGTCTTGCTCGGCACCCGCCGTGTGCAGGGACTGAGGCCGCGGAAGCAGGCAAGCGGCAAGGGCCAGGCGAAGCTTCCGACCAAGCTCGTGACGGGCCGGTACGCCCTCATCGTCTGCGCGGACGCCGGCGGCGCGGTTCGGGAGTCGAACGAGCGCAACAACTGCACCGTGCTTCGAGGCGCGCTGCACGTGCTCGCGCCCGCGCCGGACTCCGACGGCGACGGCTGGATCGACGCGGACGACTGCGCCCCGCACAACCCGGCGATCCACCCCGGCGCAGCAGACGATCCAGACCTCTCGTTCGTCGACGCGAACTGCGACGGGATCGACGGGAACAAGGAGCACGCGGTCTTCGTCTCGCCGACGGGCGACGACGGCGGAGCCGGCACGATGGCTGCTCCGAAAAAGACGCTCTCGGCTGCGGTCGCGGCGGCGGCGGCAGGCGATCTCGACGTCTACGCGGCGAGCGGAAGCTACGCCGAGACCGGCGGCTTGGCGCTGGCCGGCAACGTCTCGATCTTCGGCGGCTACACGAGCACTTGGGGGCGCGCCCTCGCGCCCGTCACCACCGTGGCCGGCTCGCCGCAGGCCGTGCTGGCCGACGGCGACACAGGCATCACGCTCCAGCTGTTGGCGCTCGCCGGGACGCTCGGCGCGGACCCGGGCGGAAGCGCCTATGGGCTCCGCGCGATCAACGGCTCGAGCCTGACGCTCCAGCGCGTGACAATCGCTGCAGGCGTGGGCGCCCCGGGGGCCCCGGGCAGCGCGGGATCGGTGGGCGGCGACGGTGGCAACGGTGCAACCGGCGGAGCGGGGGGAGCGGGGGGAACCAGCGCCTCCGGGTGCACCGGCGGCCCGGGCGGGCTGCGACAGACCGGACCGGTCGCGGGGTCGCCCGGCACCGACGGGACGACCGTGGCCGGCGGCGGCACCGTCGGCCACAGCGGCTCAGGCGGGAGCTCAGGCGCCTGCGGCACCTCCTCGAGCGACGGCGGCTCCGCACCGGACGACGCCACGCCCGGCGGGCCAGGCGATCCGGGCGCCGCGGGCACGGGTGGCGTCCCGCTTCCGGCAACCGCGGTCGGCTCGGCGTGGCAGCGGGGCGCCGGCGGCGCGGGAACCGACGGCCACCCCGGCGGGGGCGGCGGGGGTGGCGGCGGGGGCGGCGGCACCGCGAACAGCACCAATTTCCCCACTTGCAACGACTGCAGCTCGCTGTACGGCGGCGCCGGCGGGGGCGGCGGGGGAGGCGGCGGGGGAGGCGGCGCGGCCACCGGCGGCTCGGGCGGCGGCGGCTCCTTCGGGATCTACCTCTGGAACTCCACCGTGACGGTCACGCGTGGCGGGATCACGACCGGGAACGGCGGCGCCGGAGGTGCCGGCGGCGACGGGGGAGGCGGCGGCGCCGGTGGGGCGGGCGCGGCGGGCGAGGGCGGCGAGTCCCAGACCAGCCCGTGCGGCGACCGCAGTGGCGGGAACGGGGCTCCGGGGAAAGACGGAGGCGCGGGCGGCAACGGCGGCCACGGCGGCGGCGGCGCGGGCGGCCCCAGCATCGGCATCTTCAAGGGCGGCACGACGAGCAGCGCCACTGTCTCGGCGAGCCCGATCGCCGTCGGCTTGGGCGGCCTCGGCGGCACGAGCCTCGGCAACCCCGGGCAGCCCGGGGTCGCCGTTCAGATCTATCCCTAGGAGGCCAAACCCTCCTTAGTGCGGCGTCGGCTCGCCGGGCGTGTGCAGCAGGCTCTCGACGTCCTGGACGCCCTGAACCTTGCGCGCCTTGCCGACGAGCTCCTCGATCAGCTCGGGCGAGCCGACCTCGCCTCGGAGCACGACCTTGCCACGTTCGGCGTTGATGTTGATCTTGCCCTTCGCGACATCGGCGTCGCGGAAGATCTCGGACTCGACCTTGTGCGCCAGCGTGACGTCGTCGGGCTGCGGCTTCGGCTCCTCGCGCAGGTGCGTGGCCTTCTGCTTGAGCGCAGAGGCCCGCTGGGTGAGGCCGCCGGTCTTCCTGCTCTGCCGGCGCAGGAACCCGGCGAGGCGGTCGGCCGTTACCTTGCGGCGGCGCTTCCCGTTCTCGGGGTCGAAGAAGTACACGAGCGCGGCGCCGAGCGCCGTAAAGCGCAATCTCTTGGTCATCGGTCCCTCCTGATAGGTGAAGGCCGGGCGTACCCCGACGTTCGTGGCGGAACCGAGAGCCTAGAGGGTCTTAGTCACCCCAGTCGAAATCGCGCGACCGGCTCCAGAGCCCTTCTTCCTTCGGCTCGGCATCCTCGGTCTCGGTCGGCCAGGCGAGCGGGGGCGACGTCGACACGGCCTGCTCCTCGCCGTCCATGGTCTCCTCGATCTTCGCCTGCTCCTCGGTCTTGAAGAGCGGATGGTTCTCGAACGGGTCCTGCGTCTTGTACCTGTCGATCGGCAAATCACCCTCGAGCTCCGAGTTCTTCTCCTTCAGGTCGAGGTGATCCTGAATCACCTGTGCGAACAACGACGAGGTCTCCACCGGCATACGTCCTCCCGTGGTTTGGGGGCAAGGCGGCGGATTCTAGCGCCTCTACCTGAAGCCCGAGCCGTTCCCCTAGGTCTGCCGCGCTCTCGGCCTGGCGGTGACGACCCGGTTCTTG
>JBGPNP010000324.1:0-3507 GCA_041487575.1 Gaiellaceae bacterium
CGACGAAGACCAGCAGCGCGGAGACGGCCGCGCTCCGGGCGACGGTCGGCCGGGCCGATCGCCCCTTGACCGCCTCAACGACGTACTGCGCTCCGGCCGCCGCCAGGAGGGCGAGCGCGAGGGTCGTGAACGTCGTGAGCCGGCCCGGCGTGCGCAGGCCCTGCCAGCCCGGGAAATGCTCGTAGAGGAGCCCGTATGTGAGACTCGCGCCTCGGATCCCGTACCCGAGCGAGAAGACGGCCGAAACGACGGCCGCGAGCGCGAGCCCGAGCCGGAGGCGGCCCGGGTAGGCCGGCGCCGCGAGTCCGACGAGCGCGGCCGCGAGCACGAGGGCTCCCGGGAAGAGCGTCTGCTCGTCCGGGGCCGAGAGGTCGTCGCGGACCGCCTCCGTCGCGTTCCCCCAGACGAGGTTCCCCTCGGGAGCTGCGAGGAAGCTGCGGGGCGGGGGAGAGAAGTAGGCGACGATGTCGATCGTTCGCCTGGCCTCGGGGTGGTCGTGGAGGACCCGGAAGTACGGCAGCGCCATCACTGCCCCGACGGCAAGGAGGATGGCGATGCCGCCCAAAGTCGCCCTGACCATGAGCCGGCCGAGCGGCTTGCGGCCCTGCCAGAGCCAGGCTGCGCTCGAGATCGACGCGACGACGGCGAGGACGTACACGAAGGAGAGGCCGAGGTTCCAGCCCAGGCTGACCTGCCAGGCGGCGACGAGCCAGCCTGCGAGCGCTGTCCACGGGGCTCTCCGCCGGTAGCCGCGGACGAGGAGGAAGATCGTGAGTGCGACTCCGCCGCTGGAGAGGACGTTCAGGTGCGGCACGTGGGCGAGCCGCCAGGGAGAGAAGCCAAACGCGGCTCCGGCAACCACCGCGGCGGCCGGGCGGGCGCCGAGCTCGCGCGCGAGCAGGTACGCCCCGGCGAAGGCCAGGGCGTATGCGAGGAGGAAGAGGACGTTGTAGCGGACGAGAGCCGCCTCGGGCCCGTGACCGAGAACGGCGAGCGGCGCGTAGCCGGCGAGGGCGTCGGAGAAGGCGAGCGCGTCACGGAGTGGCCAGAAGATGTTCGCCTGGAAGTAGTGGAGCGGCTGGTGGAGGAGCGCGTGGCCTCCCCAGGCGATCTCCCAGGACTGGAGCAGCGGGTCGTGGGGGTCGCCGGGGATCGCGCTTCCGAGCCGCCGCAACACCTGCCAGTTCATGGCGAGCGATGTGGCGCAGGCGCCGAGAGCCAGGCCGGCGAGCTCGCGGCGGCGCAGGGCCGGGGAAGCGCGCTCCAGCCGGAAGGTCTCGTCGCCGTTCAACGCGGGCCACTCTAACCCGGCCGTTGGGCGGTGGCTCGCGCCGCTCCTCCGGGTTCGAGTCGGCCACGCGAGCCGGAGCCGGCCTGAGCGCTCCTTCGGGCTTCTTGCCGTACCGCGCTGCGAGTACAGTCCGACCCGTGCCCGATCGGGCGGCTCTAGGAGTGGCGCGCCCGGACCGGCTCCCCACCCGCTGGGAAGCAGTCGCGGTCGGCCTCGCGGTCGCCGCGGTCGCCGCCCTCTTCCTCGCCGTCTCGACCGCGAACCCGCCGGGCTTCTACCGCGACGAGGCCGCGGTCGCGTACAACGCGCTCTCGATCGCACGTACGGGAAAGGACGAGTTCGGCGCGAGCCGGCCCCTCTACTTCCGCTCGTTCGGGGACTACAAGAGTCCGGCGTACATCTACCTCCTGGCGGGCGTCTTCAAGATCTCCTCGCCGAGCATCCTGGCGGCGCGGTTCCTGAGCGCAGCTCTCGGCCTGGTCGCGGTCGTGCTCCTCGGGCTGCTCGCCGCCCGCGCGAGCGGGCGCGCCCAGATCGGTGCCGCGGTCATGGTCTTCGGCGCCCTGAACCCGTGGCTCTTCGAGGTCAGCCGGCTCGTGTTCGAGGTCGCCCTGTTCCCACTCGCGCTCGTGCTCTTCCTGCTCCTGCTCCGCCGCGCGCAGGAGGTTCCCAGGTGGTCGCTCTTCGAGAGCGCGGGGCTTGGCGTGCTGCTCGGGCTGATCACCTACACGTACCCAACCGGCCGGTTGCTCGCGCCCCTCCTCGCCCTCGGGCTGCTCTTCTTCGCCTCTCGCCGCCGCTGGCTCTCCGTCCTGGAGGTCTGGGTTGCGTACGGGCTCGCGCTCGTCCCCCTCGTCCTCTTCGCGGCGAGACACCCCGGCGCGCTCGGCGCGCGATTCTACGTGACGTCCTACCTCGCACACGGGTACTCGGCCGGGGGCGCCGTGCACCAGTTCGTCCTGAACTACCTTTCGGATCTGAACGTGTGGCGCTGGGTCGTCGACGGAGACCCGAACCCGCGCCACCACGTCCCCGGCATGGGCAGCCTGCTCGTCGCCACCGCGGTGCTCGCCGTCGCCGGCGCCGCCCTGGCGTTGCTTCGCCGGCGGCCCGATCCCTGGTGGCGCTTCACGCTCTACGGTCTCGCGGTCTCGCTCGTGCCTGCCGCGCTGACCTTCGACCGCCTGCACACGCTACGGCTTGTCCCGGTTCCGATCTTCCTGCTCCTGCTCACCGTTCCCGCGCTCGAGTGGCTCTGGGACGAGCGGGAGGGTCGCACGCTCGCTCGGGCGACCGTCGCTCTCCTCCTTGCGGGGACGCTTGCCCAGGGAGCGCTCTTCCAGTGGCGCTTCTGGCAGGAGGGGCCCGACCGGGGAATCGCCTTCGAGACTGCCTTCGAGCCCGTCTTCGCTCGCGCCGCAGGCGACCCGCGCCGGCCGATCCACGTCTTCCTGGCCGACCACGACTACATCCTCGCCTACTGGTACGGTGCTCTCCGGGGCGTGGGCGCGTCGGAGATCGCGGAGATACCTGAGGGCTCGTCGCCGCCGACGGGTGCGCTCGTCGTCACGAGATTCGATCCGTGCCATGGGTGCCTCGTGCTGGCACGGAAGGAACGGTTTGTCGCATACGTCAGCCGTTGAGACGGAGACCCGTGGCGTTTCCCCGCGCCCGCTGCGACCATGCAGCCGGATGAGGCAACGGCGGAGGCACGTACGTTGACACTCAGGGGCTGGCCCGCCGCCGTGGCCTCTCTCTGCGTGGTCCGGGTCGCGATTCCCCTCGCCGTTCTCGCCGCCTCCGGGCACAGGATCCCGACCCTCCCGCCGTACGACTACAACCCGCTGCCCGGCGACGCGCACGGCTACTACTCGGCCGCGCGAGAGTTCATGGCCTCCTGGGGGCGGCTCGGCGCGCCCGTCGTACTCCTGCTGGCGGTCGCTCTCGTCGTCCTCGGCGTCTGGATCGGGCGCTCCTGGCGGCGCCGGCCCGCCTTGCGCCCATGGCTCCTCGTCGTCGCGGCGGCCGCGTTCTCGCTCGCCGTCACGCTCGCGATCACGAAGATGAGCTCGCATACCGGCGCTCCGGTGTTCGGGTGGCCGCTTCTCTGGAGCCTCCCCATGCTTCCCTACCGCGCAGTCGGCCTGCCGCTCGACCCTGACGGCGCGTTCGTCGTCGGTCTCGTGCTCCTACTGGCGGCGGAAGCCGTCGCCGTC
>JBGPNP010000325.1:0-3502 GCA_041487575.1 Gaiellaceae bacterium
CGTCGTCCGGCAGTCCGCGCTCGGATAGGCTCCGAGCGAGCACGGCTTCGAGGTTCGCGCGGTCGAGGAGCGGCTCGTAGCCGCCGGCGGCGGCTACGAGGTCGTCCACGCCTCCCCGGGGCTCGAGGTCGGCGTCTACGTCCTCGTCGCCCCGGAGGCAGATGCCCAGCAACCGCACGAGGACGACGAGGTCTACGTCGTCCTGGGCGGGCGCGGCGTCCTGAACGTCGAGGGCGCCGAAGTCGCGCTCGGGGAGGGCCAGGCGGTCTTCGTCGAAGCGGGAGCGGAGCATCGCTTCACGGGTTACGAGGGGCTCTCGCTCCTCGTCATCTTCACGCCGCCGCGGGCCGAGGCGACGCGGCTCAGGCGCGACACCTACGCGTAGATGGGGACGCGTCCGGGCGAGCCCTGCCGCGGCGTGTGTCGAGAGCTGCGCAGAAGTCCGCGAAATCGTCACGTCCTGTCCGCAGCAGGAGCACGAACGCCGCTAGACCTCGGCCGGCACGCGGCCGTTCTTGACGACGAGGACGGGGCGCCGGGCGCGCTTGACCACGCCGAGGGAGACGCTGCCGAGGATCGCCGAGGTCACGGCGCCGCGGCCGCGCGAACCGACGACCACGAGGTCGACGTCCTTCGCCTCGGCGACGGCGAGGATCTCGTCGACCGGGTCGCCCGCGATTCGCTCGAGCGCATAGGAGACGCCCGCCGCTTCGGCCACCTCGGCGGCCTCCTTGAGCGCGGTCTCACTCTCGTCGACGGCGACGTGGTGCGGGAGCGGCCGGCCCGCCGCGCCGCGGCCGGTGATCCAGGCGTCGGCAGGCACGATGTGGACGAACGTCACGTCGCCGCCCCGCTCGGCGGCGAGCTCGACTCCCGCCTCCACCGCCTGCTCCGAGGCGGGCGAGCCGTCCGTCGCGATGAGGATGTGCTTCATGGTCGATCCTTTCCCGTACCGGGGTTCGTTGACAAATCGGAGGATCGGCGCTCACAGCCTCGGCGACATCGGGGAAGACCCGCGTCCTCGCGGGGACGAGCCGCGCCTCTGTTGCGGCTTTCTGCGGATACAGTGCCTCGGGTGATCGGGCACGAGGAACGTCTGCACGGGCTCCTCGACGCGGGCATCAGCCTGAGCTCCGAGCTCTCGCTCGACGCCGTCCTCCAGAAGCTCGTCGAGACTGCCGCGGGGCTCACGGGCGCGCGCTACGCCGCGCTCGGCGTGATCGATCGCGCCGGACGCGAGCTCGAGCGCTTCTTGACGACGGGAATCGAACCCGAGGTCCGCGCGGAGATCGGCGAGCTCCCGCGCGGGCGCGGCATCCTCGGCGTCCTCATCCGGGAAACGAAGCCGCTCCGTCTCCACAGCCTTGGCGAGGACCCGCGCTCGGTCGGCTTCCCGCCGGGGCACCCGCCGATGCACACCTTCCTCGGAGTGCCGATCGTCCTGCGCGGGGCCGCCTATGGGAACCTCTACCTCTGCGAGAGAGGCGACGGCACCGACTTCACCGACGAGGACGAGGAGCTCGTCACGCTGCTCGCCGCGCAGGCGGCAGTGGCGATCGAGAACGCCCGCCTGTACGAGGCCGCGACGCGCTGGTCGCGCCAGCTCGAGTCGCTGGCCGAGGTCGGAAACGCGCTCACAGGTGAGGTGGAGCTCTCGAGCCTCCTCGAGCTCGTTGCCAAGCGCCTGCGCGAGCTCATCGACGCGCGGCTCGTCCTCGTCGCGCTCGCGAACGCCGAAGCCGGGCTGCGTGTCCACACGGCCGACGGTGAGCACGCGGAGGAGGCGATCGGCCTCGTCCTCGACCAGAACGGATCGCGCACAGGCCGCGTCTTCGAGCGCCGTCAGAGCGAGCGCACCGACTCCGTCATCGACGATCCCGAGGCCAACCAGGAGATCGCCCGGAGGCTCGCCGCCGTCACGGGGCTCTACGTCCCTCTCGTGGTTCGCGACCGGTCGATCGGCGTCATCGTCGCCTTCAACAAGATCGGCCCAGATCCCCGCTTCGGCGAGGACGACCAGCGCCTCGCGGAGGCCTTCGCTGCGCGGGCGGCGGTCGCGGTCGACCTCTCGGAGCGGGTCGCCCGCGACTCGCTCCGGCGCGTCTTCGAGGCGCAGGAGCTCGAGCGGCGGCGCATCGCCCTCGAGCTCCACGACGAGACGGGCCAGGCGCTCACCTCCGTCCTCCTCGGGCTCCGCTCCGTCGAGGAGGCAAAGAGCGAGGAGGAGCTGCGGCAGAGCGTGGCCGAGCTCCGGGAGCTCGTCGTGGGCACGCTCCAGGACGTCCGGCGGCTGGCGGTCGAGCTGCGGCCGTCGGTGCTCGACGACTTCGGGCTCACGCCCGCCCTCGAGCGGCTCGTGCGCGGGTTCAGCGAGCAGACCGGGATCGAGGTCGACTTCGAGTCGCGGCTCCCGGACGGGCGCCTCCCGAGCGAGGTCGAGACGGCGCTCTACCGCATCGTGCAGGAGTCGCTCACGAACGTCGTCAAGCATGCGCGCGCCGGGCGTGTGAGCATCCTCCTCACGCGTAAGAATGGGAGCGTGACTGCCGTGATCGAGGACGACGGGCGGGGCTTCGAGACGGGCGCGCGCAGCGAGGGGCTCGGCCTCGTCGGCATGCGCGAGCGGATCGCGCTCCTCGGCGGGCGCATGGAGATCGAGACGACCCCCGGCTCGGGAACGGCGCTCGTCGTCGAGGTGCCGCTGCTCTGATGGCGGAGCCGATCCGCGTCCTCGTCGCCGACGACCACGCCGTCGTCCGCGCCGGGCTCAAGCTCCTGCTCGACGCCGAGGAAGGCATCGAGGTCGTCGGCGAGGCCGGGAGCGGGACCGAGGTGATCCGGCTCGCCCGCTCGCTCAAGCCCGACGTCGTCCTCATGGACGTCGTCATGCCGGGCATGAGCGGGCTCGAGGCGACCGGGCCCGTACTCGAGGCGGCCCCTGACGCCAAGGTGCTCGTCCTCTCGATGCAGGACGACCCTCGCTACGTCCGCGAGGCGTTCGCGGCCGGCGCGAGCGGCTACGTCCTGAAGGAGGCCGCCGACACGGAGGTCGTCCAGGCGGTGCGCGAGGTGGCGGGCGGCAGCCGCTACGTCCACCCCACGCTCGGCGCGCGGCTCGTGTCCGCCGAGGCCGAGGCGCGGAAGAAGGCGGAGTCGGACCCGCTCTCCGAGCGCGAGCGCGAGGTGCTGCGGCTGCTCGCCCTGGGGCATACGAACCAGGAGATCGCGAAGATGCTCTACATCTCGGTTCGCACGGCCGAAACGCACCGCTCGCACATCATGACCAAGCTCCGCCTGAACACGCGGGCCGAGCTCGTGCGCTACGCGCTCCAGGAAGGGCTGCTCGAGGAGTCCGAGCAGCCGTAGGGCGTCACACCGGCTCCGGCGTTTGGAGCCGTGGCGCTCCTGGACACGGCCGGGGCCTGGCACCGGGACACGTCAAGCCGTGCCGCTTCGTGCGGGCAGCCGAAGAAGGTCGGGATGCCCCACCAGTACACGGAAC
>JBGPNP010000326.1:0-3489 GCA_041487575.1 Gaiellaceae bacterium
AACCGTGCTCGTCTCGGAGGCCTACCACCCGTACTGGGAGCACCACTGGCCCCACGGCCACATGATCGGCTGGGAGGACAGCTTCGTGCACGAGCTCCTCCACCTGCTCACCTGCATCCGGGAGGACACGCCGATCGGCCCGCACGGGGCGACCTTCGAGGACGGCTACCGCTGCGCCGAGATCTGCGACGCGATCGCGCGCTCGTCGGAGACCGGCCGGCGGGAGGAGATCCGCTACCGGACTCTGTAGTGCCGATGTTCGAGCTGACGGATAGGCGCGTCGTCGTCACCGGTGCCTCCCAGGGCATCGGCGCGGCGGCGGCCATCGCGCTCGCTCACGCGGGCGCGAACGTCGCGTTCGACTACCGGAGCGCGACCGCGGAGGCGGAGAAGACCGCAGCGGCGATCAGGGCGGCAGGCCGCGAGGCGATCGTCCTCCAGGGCGACACGTCCGACGCCGCGCACGTCGAGGAGCTGGGCGCGAAGGCGGTCGAGGCCTGGGGCGGGATCGACGTCTGGGTCAACAACGCGGCCGCCCTCATGGTCAAGCCGTTCCTCGAGATGACGGACGAGGACTGGCACGGCCTCCTCGGCGCCAACCTCCACGGCTACTACTACGGCTGCCGGGTCGCGGCCCGGCAGATGATGGCGCAGGGCGGCGGGCGGATCGTCAACGTGACCTCCGTGGTGGACATCCAGCCGATCGCCGAGCTCTCCGCGTACGTGACGGCGAAGGGCGGGATCCTCGGCCTCACGAAGACGCTCGCGGTCGAGCTCGGGCCGCACGGGATCACGGTGAACGCACTCTCGCCGGGCGCGATCGACACGCCGCTCAACCAGGTCGCGTACACGCCTCAGGTCCGGCGCACGTACAACGAGCGGATCCCGCTCGGCCACATCGGCCTGGCGGAGGAGGTGGCCGACGCGATCGTCTTCCTCGCCTCAGACGCGGCCCGCTACGTGAACGGCCACGAGCTCGTCGTCGACGGCGGCTTCATCCTGAACGGGAACGTCGGACACGCCCGGACCTAGTGGCTCGTCCGGCAACGTTGTCGGGAGGCTGGGTCGCGAGAAGCGAGCCGAGCAAGGACGCAGGGAGCGCTCATGCTGGTGAGCATGGGCGCGACTGAGGACGCCGCACGGCGAAGTCTTATCGCGGGCCAGAAGCCGGCAAACGTTGCTGGGCGGGCCACTAAGATCGCCGTCGTCGGCGCCGGGACGATGGGAGCCGGCCTCGTCCGGCTCTTCGCGGAAGCGGGGTGCGCGGTCTCCGTATACGACGTCCGGCCCAGGGCGGCGGAGGCGGCCGCGGAGCAGCGAGAGGGCACCGTCGCGGCGGGATCGCTCACCGAGGTGCTTGCCGGGGCCGAGCTCTGCGTCGAGGCGATCGTCGAGGAGCTCGAGCCGAAGCAGGCGCTCTTTCGGGAGCTCGCCGAGGTCGGGCCGACGGAATGCGTTCTCGCTACGAACACGTCGGCGCTCTCGATCGGGGCGATCGCCTCGGCGGTGCCCGAGGAGGTACGGCCGCGCGTCCTCGGCACGCACTTCTTCAACCCGCCGGACATCATCCCGGCGGTCGAAGTCGTTCGCGGCCCGGAGACGGCCGAGGAGGCGGTCGACACGACGCTCCGGCTCCTCCGCAGAGCGGGCAAGGTGGCAGCGGTGCTGAACGACTCCCCGGGCTTCGTTGCGAACCGGATCCAGCTCGCGATGGTCGCCGAGGCGTGGCGCTGCCTCGAGGACGGCGTCGCGACCGCCGAGGCGATCGATGCGATCGTGAGCGGGAGCTTCGGTTTTCGCCTCTTCGCGTACGGCCCGTTCGCGATCGGAGACTTCAACGGCCTCGACGTGTACGAGAGCGTCCTCCGCTCGCTGGAGACGGCCTACGGCGAGCGCTACTCGCCGACGCGCGCGCTCCTCGACCGGGTCGAGCGCCGCGAGCTCGGCGTCAAGACGGGGAAAGGCGCCTTCGACTACACGCCGGAGGAGGTCGTGGAGCTGATCCGGCGCCGCGACGAGATCTTCGAGCGCCTCGCCGAGATCCGCAAGACGCTCTAGCCACTCCTCTCGGCTCGGCCGGTCCGGCCCTTGGTCGAGTAGAGATCTCACAAGAGGCGCACGACGATTCGAGACGTATGGGCGACGGCGGCTTCGTAGCCTGCTTCCTCTTCGGCGCGGCGGCGCTCGCGCTCTGGGCCGACGCGCGCCTGCCGGGCCTCGCGCCGCGCGGGCTCCGAGGGCTGACGCGGCGCTTCGCCTACGCCCTCCTCGCGCTCCTCGTGGTCACGCCCATCTGTACCGACCTCGTCGCCGGCCCCGGGACCTCGGCGCCCCGAGTGTACGCAGCGCTCTTCGGCGTCGCCCTGCCGGCGCTTGTCTACTCGATGCTCGTGGCCGTCTGGATGATCAAGCTCGCGCAGCGGGCTCTTGGCGGAAGGCTCTCCTAGGACTGGGCCACTCTCGGCCGAAGGCCGAGGATCTGCCGAGCCTCGTCCGCCGACGCGACGTCCCGGTCGAGGAGCGGTGCGAGCGCCGTTGCCTTCTCCACGAGCTCGGCGTTCGAGGCGGCTCGGCGGTCGGTCGTGACCCGCAGATTGTCCTCGAGGCCGACTCGCACGTGGCCGCCGAGCATGAGGGCGCAGGCGGCGAGGTGGAACTCGCCCGGGTAGCCGATCCCCGCCGTCGACCACGTGAACGACTCGGCCGCGAAGAGGTCGAGCGCGGTCCGCCGCATGTGGACGAGCTGCTCGATCGTCGCCGCGTTCGCACCGAGGACGCCGAGGACGAACTGGACGTGGAACGGCACGTCGACGAGCCCCTGCTCGGCGAGGTGCGCGAGGTTGTACAGATGCCCGACGTCATAGGCCTCGAACTCGGGCTTCGTCCCCGCCTCGCGGAAGAGCTCGGCGAGGCGGCTCATTTCCCTGAACGTGTTCCGAAAGACGTAGTCGCGGGTGGACTCGAGGTACTCGATCTCCCACGGCGCCATCTCGGACCGGTGGCGCACCTGGAAGATGCCGAAGTTGAAGCTGCCGAGGTTGAAGCTCGCCATCTCGGGGCTGCACTCGGTGACCACGCGGGCTCGCTCCTCGATGGTCATGCCGACGCCGCCGCCGGTCGTGGGCTGGACGATGGCGTCGCAGCGCTCGCCGATCCCCGCGATCACCTCCTTGAAGAGCCCGAGGTCGGCGATGGGCCTCCCCGTCTCCGGCTCGCGGACGTGGACGTGCGTGATCGCGGCGCCGGCCTCGTGCGCCTTGACGGCCGAGTCGACGATCTCCTCGGGCGTGATCGGAATAGCCGCGCTCTGTCCCGGCACGGTCATCCCGCCCGTGATCGAGCAGGAGACGAAGACCTTCTGGAGCGCCGCCACCGGTGAATGCTAACCCGAGACGCGGCGGGGGGGCCCCAGGGGCCCCCCCCCGCCCCCGAGGCCCCGGGGGGGGCGACACCGAAACCCCCCCGCGGCGGCGGCGCGCGGCGAGCGCC
>JBGPNP010000327.1:0-3473 GCA_041487575.1 Gaiellaceae bacterium
CGAGGTAGCGGACCGAGGCGTCGAGAGCGGCCTTCGCGACGCCCATGACGTTGTAGTGCGGGACGGCCCGCTCGCCGCCGAGGTACGTCATCGTCAGGATCGAGCCGCCGCCGGCCGCCTCCATGAGCGGCTCCGCGAGCCGGGCGCAGACGACGAGCGAGTAGGCGCTGACGTCCAGCGCGAGCCAGAAGCGGTCGCGCGGCGTGTCCGTGAAGCGGCCCTCGAGGTCGCGCGTGTCGGCGAAGGCGACCGAGTGGACGAGGAGGTCGAGCCCGCCGCCGAACGTCTCCGCGGTCTCGGCGAAGACGCGATCGAGGTCGGCGTCTTCGCGCACGTCGCAGGAGGTGACGAGCGGGCTCGCGACCGTCCCGGCGAGCTCGCGGACGTTCTGCTCGATCCGCTCGCCCTGGTAAGTGAAGGCGAGCGTGGCCCCCTCCTCTGCGAGCCGCCTGGCGATCGCCCAGGCGATCGAGCGGCGGTTCGCCACGCCGAGGACGAGCCCGCGCTTTCCCTGGAAGCGATCGGTCACGGAGGGCGGAGTGTAATGTCTCGGGCGTTGCGTCGCCCGCTCGCCATCATCGCCCTCCTGGCGGCGCTCGTGCTGGCCGCCGACGCCGCCGCCTCGCTCCAGCCGATCCGCCGTGACTTCGGCGAGCTCTCCCTCCCGCGTGTCTGGCAGGGCCGGATCGTGGTGCCGCGGGGCCACGGCTCGCGCCGGGTCAGGGTCGTCGTCCGTCTCTCCGGCCCTCCGCTCGCCGCCTGGGAGTCGCGCAGGCTCGCCGCCCGAGGCGGACACGGGCGGCTGAACGTTCGCACGCTCGAGTCTCGCCGTTACCTCGCTGCGCTTGCCCGCCGGCAGGCCCTTGCTGCCGCCGAGATCGAGCAGGCGATCCCGGAGGCGCGCGTCGGGCGCCGTTTCCGTGTCCTCCTGAACGGCTTCACCGTCTCGCTCCCGCTCGGCTCCGTGCCGCGCTTGCGCACCCTTTCCGTGGTGACGCGCGTCTACCCGAGCCTCCGGTACACGCTCCACCTGAACAGGAGCCCGGGCGTGATCGGCGCCACCGCCTTCTGGACTGCGACGGGCGCGCGGGGCGACGGAATGAAGATCGCGATCGTCGACGACGGCGTCGACCCGAGCAGCATCTTCTTCGACCCCGCGGGCTTCTCTTACCCGCCCGGTTTCCCGCGAGGCCAGGCGCGGTTCACGACCCCGAAGATCATCGTCGCGAAGGCCTTCCCGGCGCCGGGGACGCCGAAGCGCTCGCACCTCGCCTTCGACAAGAGCCACTCGTTCCACGCCACGCACGTCGCCGGGATCGCCGCCGGGGACGCCGGCACGACCGCTCCCCCGGGCGACGACCATGCGGCGACGCCCGGCCTCTCCGGCGTCGCGCCGAGGGCGTGGATCGGAAACTACCGGGTCTTCAGCCTGCCGACGCCGGCCGGAGACGAGGCGAACACGCCGGAGATCATCGCCGCCTTCGAGGCCGCGGTCGCGGACGGGATGGACGTGATCAACTTCTCCGGCGGCGGCGCCCAGACGGAGCCCGCGAACGACGCGCTCATCGACGTGATCCGGAACGTCGCAGCGGCAGGCGTCGTCCCGGTGATCGCGGCCGGAAACGACCGCTACGACTTCGGCGACGGGACAGCCGGGTCGCCCGGTACGGCGCCGGACGCGATCACGGTCGCGGCCGTCTCGAACACGCACGTCTTCGCCCCGACGCTCTCGGTCGAGGGTCTCGGCGACATCGCCTACGCCGGCGCCGCGGGCTCGCTCCCGCCCGCGAGCTGGGCGAACGCGTCCCTGCCGATCGTGGACGTCACCTCGATCACGGGCACTGACGGGCGCCCGGTCGACCCGCTCCTCTGCGCCCCGGGGCGGGACCCGAACGCCGACCGGAGCACACTGCCGCCCGGCTCGCTCGACGGCGCAGTCGCTCTCGTTTCACGCGGGATCTGCACGTTCACGAGCAAGGCCGACCGCGCGAAGAAAGCCGGGGCCGTCGGGCTCGTCGTCGTGGACAACTGGCCGGGCGAGGCGAACGCGATCCCCGTCGAGCCCCAGATCCCGTCGGTCATGATCGCCGACCTCGACGGCGCCAATCTCCGCGCCTTCCTCGCTCCGCGCGGCGGCCGCGGGCTCATGCGCGCCTACCGCGCCTTCCGGGAGCTCGTCACCGACCGCAGCGGCGTCGTCACGAGCTTCTCCTCGTCGGGCCCGACCGCGTTCGGGCACGACCTCAAGCCCGACGTGGCCGCTCCGGGCGGCGCGATCCTCTCCTCGACGAGCCCGCTGTACGGGCGCGGCGGCTTCGAGGCCTTCGACGGCACGAGCATGGCGACGCCGCACGTCGCGGGTGCGGCGGCCCTCCTCCTCGAGCGCCACCCGGCGTGGACTCCGGCGGAGGTGAAGTCCGCGCTCGTCTCGACCGCCGGGCCGGCCTGGGGAGATACGGCGAGGACGAGCGAGGCGGCCGTCTCCCTCGAGGGCGGCGGTCTCATCGGCGTCGATCGCGCAGACGACCCGAAGGTGTTCACCGAGCCGGCCTCGCTCTCGTTCGAAGACCTCGACGCGAGCCTCGGGCCCGCCTCGCGGACGCTCTCGCTCGTCCTCACCGACGCGGGCGGCGGGGGCGGCGAGTGGAGCGTCGAGGTGCGCCCCCAGAGCTCGGCTCCCGGCACGGCCGTCTCGGCCCCCGCGACGGCGACCGTCCCCGGGGCGATCGCAGTTACGGTCACTGCCTCCGCCGACGCGGCCGCGGGCGAGGACTACGGGTTCGTCGTCCTGCGCCGGAACGGCGTGGAGCGTCGCATCCCGTATCTCGCGCTGGTCACGCGCCCCGGCCTCCGCCTCGCGCACGCGACGAAGCTCGCCGAGTTCCAGTCGGGGACGACGAAGAGCGGGCAGTCGAGCGCGAGCGTCTACCGCTTCCCGACGGCCCCCTTCGGCCACCCGCCCCAGTACGGCGGCCCGGGCACGCAGGAGGCCGGGGCCGAGCGCGTCTACTTCGTCGACGTCGAGCAGCCCGCGATCAACATGGGGGTTGCGGTCGAGTCCGAGGGGCTCGGCGCGCTCATCGACCCCTTCGTGCTCGGATCGCTCGACGAGAACGACGTCCAGGGGATGCCCGGAACTCCGGTCAACGTCAACTCGCTCATGGACACGTTCAGCTTTCCGAACGGCGCGGCCGGAGCCGAGTTCCCGACGGTCGGCCGCTACTACGTGTCCGTGGACTCGGGTGTCGACGGGTTCACCGGCGCGTCGTTCGCCGGCGAGTTCGGCCTGCGCGCGTGGATCGACGACCTCACTCCCCCGGTGGTGACGCTCGAGACGCGGCGCGTGGCCGGTCGCCGGCCGCTCCTCGCGGCGCGGATCGTGGACGAGGGCGCCGGCGTCGATCCGCTCACGCTCCGGATCTCGTACGGGAACGAGATCGTCGGCGCGGTCAGCTACGACCCGGTGGACGGCC
>JBGPNP010000328.1:0-3460 GCA_041487575.1 Gaiellaceae bacterium
CGACGTCGAGCACGTCCTCGCCCGGGACGTAGAGGAACTCGGCCTCGGAGTCGATGAAGTTCTTGATCAGCCACGGACACGCGATCCTGTCCGTCTTCGGATGCTCCCGGGTCACCCACTTCAATGAGAACTCCCTTCGTCAGCTACCCTCGGGACATGCTCGCAGACGGGGGCCGCAACTGAACGCGCGGGCCGTCGAGGCGGCGGCCGTGGAACTCGAGCGCACGCGCAGGCGCGGGCTCGAGGGCGGGGCGCTCGGCGGAATCGTCGCCGTGGCCGCAGGGGCGACGACGGCGGCGTCGCTTCGGGTTGTCACGCCCCCCTCGGAGGCGGACAGGCTTCTGATCAGGCCAACGAGCGGGCGCCAGGCCGGCACCGGCCTCTCTATCCCGACAGATCCCCACAGAGACACCCTCAAGGGGTCAGTCAGACCCAGAGTCCCAGCACCAGCCCGAACAAGGCCCCAGACGAAACCACGCCCACCTTCACAGTCAGACCCCGGGACATGTCCGCCGGCCCGCCCGGCTCCACGAGCGGGTTTGCGAGCCGTCGCGGCGTGTTACGTCTTCGTCGCGAAAGCGTGACGGGAGTATGTCGTCGTCTCGCCCGCGCGAGCGGCCTCACGCGATCCGCAGCACGACCTTGCCGAAGCGCTCCGGCGACTCGAGGCGCGCCGCGGCTGCTTCGATCTCCTCGAGCGGGAAGACCGAGTCGACGACCGGCCGCCACGTCGTCTCCGCTACGTGGTCGAGAAGATCCCGGAACTCGCGCGGGCTCCCCATCGTCGTGCCGACGATCGACCGCCAGCTCCAGTAGACCTCCGCGACCTCGAAGGTCGTCTCGGCGCCGCCTGTGTCGCCGAACGAGACGAGGAGTCCGCCCCGGCGGAGTGCGCGAAGGATCTGTGGCCAGCCCCCGGCGCCGTAGCTGTCGATTGCAGCGTCGAGTCCGTCCCCGACCGCGGCTCGGACGGCGTCGGGCCAGTCCGGGTCGCGGTAGCTGAAGCCCGCCTCGGCGCCGAGCGCGACGGCGCGGTCGATCTTGACCTGGGTGGACGACGTGACGAACACCCGGGCGCTGCGAGCGACAGCGATCTGGACGAGGAACGTCGAGACGCCGCTCCCGGCGCCGGTGACGAGCAGCGTCATCCCCGGCCCCGCTTGTGCACACGTGACCACCGCGCGCCAGGCCGTCAGCCCGGCAAGGTTGAGCGCGCCCGCCTCCTCCCACGTGAGTCGGCCCGGCTTCGGGAAGACGTTCGCGGCCGAGATGAGGATCTTCTCGGCGAACGTCCCGTCGGTCGGCGCGCCGAGAATGTCGAAGTCCGGCGTCGGGATGTCCTCGCGCTCGCCCCACTCGAGGCTCGGGTAGATGACGACCTCGTCGCCCGGGGCGACCCCTGCGACGCCTGCGCCGACGGCGGAGACGATTCCGGCCCCGTCCGACCCGAGCGTCACTGGAAGCTCGCAGTAGTCGGGCCACGTCCAGACCCAGGGGTCGCGGCGGTTGAGCGCGGCGGCCAGGAGGTCGACGACGACCTCGCCGGGGCCCGGCACCGGGTCGGGCAGGTCGTGGATCTCGAACGCCGGCGGGGCGCCGAAGCGGACGAGCCGCGCGGCCCTCACGGGACGATGACCCCGCGTCCCTGGATTCGCCCGTGGTGGAGGTCGTCGATCGCCCGGTTGATGTCGTCGAGCGGGTAGGGCTGGGTGCGCAGATGCACCTTCCCTCGCGCAGCGAGCGCCATCAGCTCTGCGAACTCCGTGTAGTTGCCGACGAGGTTCCCTACGACCGAGATCTCCTGGAAGATGACGTCGATCGTGGGCACGTTCACGCGGCCGCCGTAGCCGACGGTGAAGTACGTCCCGCCGCGGCGCAGCATCGCAATCCCCTGGTCGACCGAATCGCCCTCGCCGACGAAGTCGATCACGGCCTCGACACCATCCCCGCCTGTGAGCTCCTTCACGGCCTCGACGGCGCCCTCCCCGCCCGCGACCACGTGGTCGGCTCCGAGCTCGCACGCGAGCTGGAGCGCAAGCGGGGAGCGGTCCACGGCGATGACATCGGCGGCGCAGAGCGCGTGCAGCGCCTGGAGCGCGATGTGGCCGAGGCCGCCGACGCCGATAACCGCGACCTGGTGCCCGGGCCGTAGGATCGCCGCGGCCTTTCGCGCCGCACGGTAGGCCGTGAGCCCGGCGTCGGCGTACGGCGCGACGTTCTTCGGCTCGACGCCCTCGGCGAGCTTCACGAGCGCCCGCTCGTTCGTCCGCAGGTACTGGGCGAAGCCGCCGTCGGTCGTGATCCCGGGAAAGGCCGCGCTCGTGCAGTACATGTCCTCGCCGCGGCGGCAGGCCGGGCAGACGCCGCAGGTGACGAGCGGGTGGACGATGACCGCATCGCCCACCCGCACGGTCGTGACCCCGTCCGCGGCAAACTCGACCCAGCCTGCGTTCTCGTGCCCGAGCGTGTACGGGAGCTCGACGCTCACCTTCTCGCGCCAGACGCCCTCGATGATGTGGAGGTCGGTTCGGCAGAGCCCGGCGCCGCCGATCCGCACGACGACGTCGCTCGGGCCGAGGACGTCCGGCTCGGGGACGGAGTCGAGCGAGAGCGGGCGGTCGTACTCGTGGAGGCGGGCGGCCTTCACCGTCCGCTACGCGTCCTCGAGCGCCTCGCGGAAAGCATCCCACACGAGCCGGTGAAAGTGCGAGATGGCGCTCTCGCGCGAGGGCATCAGCCGCCCGTACGGCACCATGCGCGAGCGGAGCCCCGGCTGCTGGACGCGCACGGCCTCGGAGTCCTCGGTCAGCGTTCGGTTGTACATCTCGACCCACTCCTCCATGAACCCCTCGGGGCAGTCGGGGTGGACGTACATCTCGGCGACGAAGCGGCAGGACTCCGGACCGGTCGGGATGATCGTCCCGGGGAAGGCGACGTAGTCGTCGACCGCGAAGAACGTCGTCGGCCAGACGTAGATGAAGCGGAAGTCATCGCCGCCGCCGTTCCGCCCGTTGGGCCGCGAGATGTGAGACTTCGGGTTGAAGCGCGTGAACTGGCCGGTGAGCTGGCCGACGTTCACGTACTCGTAGCGCTCGCGGCTCGTGTCGAAGGCGTCGCTGAAGCTCTTCGAGTGGATGGTCGGGCAGTGGTAGCACTCGGTCGCGTTCTCGACCCAGACCTTCCAGTTGGCCGGGATCTCGTAGTTGTACTGGCCGTAGTACCGATATCCCGTGAAGTCGAGGCGGCGCGCGGCCGCCATCGGTTCGAAGTCGGGGTGCGTCTCGCGGAAGGAGAGGGCGTTCGGGTCGGGATTGACCCAGACGAAGCCGCCCCAGGTATCGACTGATACCGGCACGAGCGAGAACTCCGACTTGTCGAACTGCTCCTCGAACCCGCAGCCGGGGGCGTTCTTGAGCCTGCCGTCGAGCTCATACGTCCAGGCGTGGTAGCCGCATTGGAG
>JBGPNP010000329.1:0-3446 GCA_041487575.1 Gaiellaceae bacterium
GAGCTCGGGATCCTCGGGGCGAACGGGATCGTCGGGGCCGGCATCCCGATCGCCGCCGGTGCGGCCTGCTCCTCCGTCCTCCTCGGGCAGAGCCGCGTTGCGCTTGCCTTCTTCGGCGACGGCGCGGCCGACATCGGCGCCTTCCACGAGTCGCTCAACCTCGCCTCCGTGTGGCAGCTCCCGGTCGTCTTCCTCTGCGAGAACAACGGCTTCGCCGAGTTCCTCCCGGTCCGGGAGCACCTGCGGGTCGAGCGCATCTCCGACCGCGCCGCCGCCTACGGGATCCCCGGGGCTTCCTTCGACGGGAACGACGTCCTCGCCGTCTACGAGGCGGCTCGCGAGGCGGTCGAGCGCGCCCGCGCGGGCGGCGGCCCGGCGCTCCTCGAGGCGGTCACGTACCGCTTCCGCGGCCACTACGAGGGCGATCCGGAGGCCTACCGCACCGCCGAGGAGGTCGCCGAGTGGCGCGAGAAGGACCCGATCGAGCGCCTCCGAGGGCAGCTCGAGAGCTGGGGCCTCCTCGATGAGGCCGCAGCGGAGGAGATCCGAGCCGCGGCGCTCGCCGCGATCGACGAGGCCGTCGAGTTCGCCGAGGGCTCCCCCTGGCCAGAGCCCGAGGACGCTCTCCGCGACGTCTACACCGACCTCGTCGAGGAGGGGTGGTAGCGACGGCGCGCGAGCTCACCTTCGCGCAGGCGGTCGGGGACGGGCTCGCCTGCGCCATGCGCGAGGACCCGCGCGTCTGGATCTTCGGCGAGGACGTGGCGGCCGGGGGCGCGTACGGCGCGAGCCAGGGCCTCCTCGCGGAGTTCGGCCCCGCGCGCGTCCGCGACACGCCGATCTCCGAGATCGCGATCGCCGGCTTCGCCGTCGGCGCGGCGATGACGGGGACGCGGCCGGTGCCGGAGATCATGCACATGGACTTCGCCGCCTGCGCCATGGACCAGCTCGTGAACCAGATGGCGAAGATGCGCTACATGGCCGGCGGCAAGACGTCGGTGCCGGTTACCGTCCGCTGCGGCGTCGGCGGCTGGCTCGGCGCGGCCGCGCAGCACTCGCAGAGCCTCGAGGCCTGGTTCACCCACATGCCGGGGCTGAAGGTGGCCGCCTCCGGGACGGCCGAGGACGCCAAAGGTGTCCTCATCGCCGCGATCCGCGACGACAACCCGACGATCGTGCTCGAGCCGCTCGCGCTCTTCCCGACCCGCGGCCAGGTGCCCGAGGAGCCGTACGAGCGCCCCGTCGGCGTCGCGTCGAGGAAGCGCGATGGCGGCGACCTGACGATCGTCACCTGGGGCGGCATCGTGCCGCGCGTGCTCGAGGCGGCCGAGCGGCTCGCCGAGCAGGGCGTCGAGGCCGACGTGCTCGACCTCCTCTGGCTGAAGCCGCTCGACGGCGAGGCGATCCTCGCCTCGCTCGCCCGTACGCACCGGCTGCTCGTCGTCCACCAGGCCTACCGCCGCTCGGGGTTCGGGGCGGAGATCGTCGCCTACGTGAACGAGCACGGCTTCGACCTGCTCGACCAGCCCGTGCGCCGGGTGGCGGGGCTCGACGTCCCCGTCCCGTTCGCGGCACCGCTCGAGGAGTACGTCCTCCCGAGCGTCGAGCGGATCGTCCAGGCCGCACTCGACCTCGCGTGACGTGGCAGCGCTCGTCGTCCTCCCGAAGATGGGGCTGACGGCCGAGGACGGCGAGATCGTGCGCTGGCTCGTCCAGGTCGGCGAGCCCGTGCGAGCGGGTCAGGCGGTCGTCGAGGTCGAGACGTACAAGGCGACCGTGGAGGTGGAGGCGCCGGCGGACGGCGTGCTCCGCCGCAGGCTCGAAGCGGGGACGACAGTTCCCGCGGGGGCGGCGATCGGGATCGTCTCCGCACCGGACGAAGACATCGCGGGCCTCGCGCTCTGGGGCGAGGCGAGCGAGCGTGTGGTCGCGTCGCCGGCGGCGCGGAAGCGGGCCTCGGAGCTCGGAGTCGACCTGGCGGCGCTCGCGGGCACGGGCCCGGGCGGGCGCATCGGCCTCGAGGACGTCGAGCGAGCGGCGGGCTCCACCGCGTCGGCAACGGACAGGAGGGTCCCGCTCGACCCGATGCGCCGGGCGATCGCCGCGCTCATGACCCTGAGCGCGTCCGTGCCGCAGTTCACGCTCGAGGCGACGGCGGAGGTCGGTTCCCCGGAATCGCTCTCCGACCTCGTCGTGGCAGCCTGCGCGCGGGCGCTTCGCGAGCACCCCGGCCTGAACGCGTCCTTCGACGGCGACGCGATCGTCGAGCACGAGAACGTGAACGTCGGCATCGCCGTCTCCGTCGAGCGCGGCCTCCTCGTGCCGGTGATCAGGCAGGCCGACCGCCTCTCTCTCCCCGAGCTGCGAGCGGAGCGGGAGCGCCTGACCGCGGCCGCCCTCGGCGCCAAGATCTCCGCGGGCGACCTGACAGGCGCAACGTTCACGATCTCCAACCTCGGCCCGCTCGGGATCGAGCGCTTCCGGGCGCTCGTCGTGCCGCCGCAGGCGGCGATCCTCGCCGTGGGCGCCGCCCAGGAAGGCCGCCTCGCGCTCTCGCTCTCGTGCGACCACCGAGTCGTCGACGGTGCGCCGGGCGCGCGCTTCCTCAGGCGAGTCGTGGAGCTCCTCGAGCGGCGCGAGGAGCGTCCTTCGACGTAGTTGTGCGTGACGCAGGTGGCCGGCGACCAGCAGATCGGCGAGTCAGCCCCGCCCGCCGGGCGTCCCGAGCGGGTCGGCCTCCGACTCGATCAGCGGCCCGACCCAGCGCCGCGCCCGCGGCGGGACGTCTTCGAGCTCGACCTCGAGCCCGGCCGCGCGCGCGTCCTGCACGAGCGTGCGCAGCGCGAGCGCGCCCGAGAGGTCGACGCGACCGAGGCCGCCGAGGTGGATCGCGAGGCGTCGCGCCTCCGGGTGCTCCGCGAGGAGCCCGAGGAATGTGTCCTCGAGCAGCCGTGAGCTCCCGAACCAGAGGACGCCCGCCGGCGTCAGGTGGATGGTGTCTCCGTCGAGGCGCTTCTCGACGTCGAGCGAGAGCTCACGGGCCAGGTGGACGGCGATCGCGAGCCCGATGCCGGCAAGGACGGCGCGCTCGACGTGCGGAGCGAGCCCGAGCGTCAGCCCGAAGGTCGCCCACGCGACGGCGAACTGGGGCTTCGAGAAGCGCCAGAGGCGGAGCAGCGGCCAGAGCCGGACGAGCGGGACGACGGCGACGACGACCGTGGCCGCGAGCACCGCGCGCGGAAGCGAAGAGAGGAAGGACGAGAAGGGCAGGAAGGCGAGGACCGCAAGCCCCGTGATCGCGCCGCTCCAGCGCGAGCGCGCGCCGGCGAGGCGGTTGAGCGCGCTGCGCGAGAACGAGCCGCCGACCGGGAAGCTGCCCGAGACCGACGACACGACGTTTGCGACCCCCTGGCTCACGAACTCGCGGTTCGCGCTCCAGGGCCTCC